>CALXJO010000149.1 GCA_944388645.1 uncultured Clostridia bacterium | reverse complement strand
GTTATTCAACAATTAGCTATTTGGTATTTTACAAATCCAGGTAGTGAGTATCAATATGATTCTATAGAACTATATAGAAATAGTTTGGTTAATGTGGATAGTGATTATAAAACATTTGAAGATTTACTTGGAGATGATGGTTGGGACAGACAAGATGCCGTGTCAAGCTTATATGATTATTATATAACAAATGCAGATGGATCTTATACAAGCACAAATCCAACAACTACACCAATAGAATTTGTAAAAGATAATGCTACAATGCAAACAATTGGTGACAATTATGTTGCAGGACCATATACTATAAATCAAATACTAGATGTTAATTTTGAAATATCAGCAACATATACAGATATGAATGATTCACCTATTACTCCTAGCCTAGCTATAAGAAATTCAGATGGAAATATAGAAGAGACTTCCCAAACATTGAAAGAACTAATTGGAAAAGAATTTTATCTAATGATGCCAACAAGTTCAAATATAACAGGAATAAAAATGACTGTATCCACATCATATACAGCAAGAACTTTAACATATTGGTCAGCAGAAAATGCACCAAACACAGAACAACCAGTTGTAATAATAGATGAAACACCATATAACTTTTCAGATGAAACTTCAATAGTAGTTCCAAGACCATTTGATTTATCTTTAAGAAAATATATAACAGAAGTAAATGGTGTAGGAGTGGAAAGTAGAGAACCAAATGTAGATGTAAGCAGTTTAAGAGCTGGTACAGATACAACAGCAACATATAATCACACAAAAACACCTATAAAAGTAGTAGTAGGAGATGTGGTAACTTATACAATTAGAGTATATAATGAAGGAAGCCAAAATGGTTATGTAAGTCAAATAACAGATCATTTGCCTGAACAACTAGAATTTATAGTTGATGATCCAATAAATATACAATATGGATGGAGATTAGCAAGTAGTTCAGATTTAAAAACTGTAACAACAAATTATTTATCAAAAGAAAATGAAACCAGTGATGGAGAAAATTTAATAAATGCTTTTGATGGAAACGAATTAGCTTATAAAGATGTACAGATAAAATGTAGAGTAGTATCTACAGAGCCAATGCCAAACAAAATAACAAATATTGCAGAAATAACAGGCTTTACAGACGAAAATGGAAATACAGTTACAGACAGAGATTCACAAGCAGGAAATGTAACTTTACCAACTGGAACTGATTTAGAAAATTATAAAGATGCTGAAATCAACAGAGGAGAGGAATATATACCAGGTCAGCAAGATGATGATGACTTTGAAAAATTAATTTTAAAAGAATTTGACTTATCTTTAAGAAAATTCATTACTGGCTTAAATGGAACAGCAATAACAAATAGAGAGCCAAATGTAGATTTAACAACTTTAAGAGCTGGAACAAGTACAACAGCAATTTATAATCATACAAAAACTCCTATAAAAGTTACAATTGGAGATGAAGTAGAATATACAATAAGAGTATATAACGAAGGCGAAGTAGATGGTTATGTAAGCCAAATAACAGACCATTTACCTGCACAATTAGAATTTATAGCAGATAATGAAATAAATAGACAATATGGCTGGACACAAGATGAAACTAATTCAAAAATAATTAGAACAAATTATTTATCAAAAGATAATGAAACTGAAGCAAATGCAAATAAGATTGTGGCATTTGATGGAACAACACTTTCTTACAAAGAAATTAAAGTAGTGTGCCGAGTAATATCTACAGAACCAATGCCAACAAAAATAACAAATATTGCAGATATAAGTGGATTTACAGATGGAAATGGTAATACAGTTACAGATAGGGACTCACAGGAAAACAATGTACAAATACCAGAAGATTTGCCTGGATATAAAGATGATGAAATAAATAAAAACTATGTGCCAGGACAACAAGATGATGATGACTTTGAAAAATTAATGATAAAGGAATTTGATTTATCATTAAGAAAATTCATTACAGGAGTAAATGATGAAGAAATAACAAATAGAGAGCCAGATGTAGATTTAACTGGGTTAATCTCAGGAACAAGTACAACAGCTACATATAATCATACAAAAGCACCTGTTGCAATAGAAATAGGAGACACAGTAATTTATACAATAAGAGTATATAATGAAGGTGATGTAGCAGGATATGCTTCACAAATAACAGATCATTTGCCAGAACAATTAGAATTTATACCTGATAATCAAATAAATATACAATATGGTTGGGTACAAGATAGTTCAGATTCAAAAATAATAAGAACAAACTATCTATCACAGGAAAATGAAGAAACACCAGGAGAAAATTTAATAGTAGAATTTAATGGAACAAATCTTTCTTACAAAGATGTACAAATAGCATGTAGAGTGGTTTCAACAGAACCAATGCCAAACAAAATAACAAATATTGCTGAGATATCAGATTTTACAAATGCTAATGGAGAAGAAGTAACAGACAGAGATTCTGAGGAAAACAATGTACAAATTCCAGAAGACTTACCAGGATATAAAGATGATGAAATATCAAAAGATTATATACCAGGACAACAAGATGATGATGATTTTGAAAAATTAACATTAAAATCATTTGACTTGGCTTTAAGAAAATTTATAACAAAAGTAAATGACACAAATATAACAAGTAGAATTCCACAAGTAGATGTAAGTGGATTAAGAGATGGAAGTAGTACAACAGCAATATATAATCATTCTAAAGAACCTGTAGAAGTAACAATAGGTGCTGTAGTAGAATATACAATTAGAGTATATAATGAAGGTCAAATTGCAGGTTACGCTCAAGAGATTACAGACCATATACCAGATCAATTAGAATTCTTACCAGATAATGAAACAAACCAAGAATATGGTTGGGTAATGTTAGATGAGGCTGGAAACCAGACACAAACAGTAGAAGATGCAGTATCTATAAGAACAAATTATTTATCACAGGAAAATGAGCAAACTACAGGAGAAAACGGAATCTCAGCATTTGATGGAACAACACTATCATACAAAGATGTAAAAGTTGCATTTAGAGTTGTAACTACAGATCCAATGCCAGAGAAAATTACAAATATTGCAGATATAACAGATTTTACAGATGATTCTGGAAATAAAGTACCAGATAGAGATTCTGAGGAAAATAATGTACAAATCCCAGAAGATTTACCAGGATATAAAGATGATGAAATAAATAATGACTATGTACCAGGACAACAAGATGATGATGACTTTGAAAAAGTTACAATAGTTGAATTTGATTTAAGTTTAAGAAAATTCATAACAGCTGTAAATGATACAGAAATAACAAATAGAGAACCAGCAGTAGATGTAACGCCAATAATAGATGGAAGCTCTTCAACTGCAATATATAACCATCCAAAAGATCCTGTACTTGTAAGCAATGGAAATATAGTTACATACACAATAAGAGTTTACAATGAAGGCGAAGTAGCAGGTTATGCAAGTAAAATAAAAGATGACATTCCAGTAGGATTAGAATTCTTACCAGATAACGAAACAAATCAGGAATATAGATGGGTAATGTTAGATGAAGAAGGTAATATAACAGAAAAAGCCGACAAAGCAGTATCTATAGAGACAGATTATCTATCTAAAGAGCAAGAGCAAACAGAAGGAGAAAATTTACTAGAATCATTTAATGGAGAAGAATTAGATTATAAAGATGTAAAAGTAGCTTTCAGAGTAACAGAACCAAATACATCAGATAGAATAATTATAAATCAAGCTCAAATATCAGAAGACACAGATAAGGATGGAAATGATGTAGAAGATAAAGATTCAATACCAGATGAATGGAATGAAGGTGAAGATGATCAAGATATAGAAAAAGTAAAAGTACAATATTTTGATTTATCACTAAGAAAATGGGTAACTCAAGCAAT
>CALXJO010000148.1 GCA_944388645.1 uncultured Clostridia bacterium | reverse complement strand
TTAATTTTTCGCCCAAAAAAGGGCGTCCCTGTTGGGCGAAAGGAAAGGAAAAAATTATGGCAAAAATGCATATTGATAGCAATTCTACAGCTGAAGAAATGACTCCTGGTGGAACAATCTATCAGGCAGCAAATTCTTTAGAGTTTAAGACTGGTGATTGGAGAAGTATGTGCCCTGTTTGGATTAAAGAAAAATGTAAACAATGTGGTTTATGCTTCCCTGTTTGTCCAGATGATTCTATTCCAGTTAATAAAGATGGAAATAGAGAAGATTTTAATTATGATTTCTGCAAAGGATGTGGAGTTTGCTCTAAAGTATGTCCTTTTGGAGCAATTGAAATGAAGGAAGGAGGTTCTAAATAATGAGTATTAGAGAACGTTTAAGTGGTAATGAAGCTTCAGCAATAGCTATGAAGCAAATTAACCCAGATGTTGTAGCAGCTTTCCCTATTACACCTTCTACAGAAATACCACAATATTTTTCAACTTTTGTAAGTAATGGCCAAGTTGATACAGAGTTTGTTGCAGTAGAAAGTGAACATAGTGCAATGAGTGCTTGTATTGGTGCAGAAGCTGCTGGAGCAAGAGCAATGACTGCTACATCTGCAAATGGTTTATCTTTCATGTGGGAAATGCTTTATATAGCTTCAAGCTCAAGACTTCCAATAGTTCTTACTTTAGTTAATAGAGCTGTATCTGGACCATTAAATATACACAATGACCATTCAGATGCAATGGGAGTAAGAGATGCAGGTTGGATAATGTTATTCTCAGAAAACAACCAAGAAGCTTATGATAATTTAATAATGGCTCATCAAATTGCTGAGCATAAAGATGTTATGCTTCCTTTAATGGTTTGCCAAGATGGATTTATAACATCACATTCTATAGAAAATATAGAACTTATTGAAGATGAAAAAGTTAAAGAGTTTGTTGGAAAATATAAACCAGAACATTATTTATTAAATCATGATGAACCAATTGCTGTTGGTCCTATGGATGTTCAAGCATATCTTTTTGAACATAAATACCAACAAGCAGAAGCTATGAAAAATGCTAAGAAAGTTATCTTAGAAGTAGCAGATAAATTTGAAAAATTAACAGGAAGAAAATATGGTTTCTTCGAAGAATACAAATTAGATGATGCAGAAATTGCAATTGTTTGTATGAACTCAACAGCAGGAACAACTAAAGCTGTTGTAGATGATTTAAGAGCAAAGGGTGTTAAAGCAGGTCTTTTAAAACTACGTGTATATAGACCTTTCCCTGTTGAAGAAGTAGCAAAAGCTCTTTCTCATTTAAAAGCTGTTGCAATTTTAGACAAAGCAGATAGTCTAAATGGTGCAGGTGCCCCATTATTTACAGATGTAACATCAGCTATGTACACACAAAATGTACATGTACCAGCTGTAAATTATATTTATGGTATTGGTGGAAGAGATACAACAACAAAAGAACTTGCTGGAGTATTTGAAGATTTACAAGAAATCGTTAAAACTGGAAAAGTTGATAATCCATATAGATATTTTGGATTAAGAAAAGGAGGTAAATAAGCTATGGCATATAATTTAAAAGAAGTAGTTGCAAATAAGCCTTCTAGATTTACTGCAGGACACAGAATGTGTGCAGGTTGTGGTGCTCCACCAGTTGCAAGAATGATTATGAGAGCACTTCATGAAAATGACCATGCAGTAGTTGCTAATGCTACTGGATGTATGGAAGTTTCTACTTGTATATATCCATATACATCTTGGACAGATTCTTATATTCATACAGCATTTGAGTGTGCTGGAGCAACTTGTTCAGGTGTAGAAGCTGCATATAAATCTTTAGTAAAACAAGGAAAATTAAAAGAAGAAGATGGAAGCAAGACTAAATTCATCGCATTTGGTGGAGATGGTGGAACATATGATATAGGTATACAAAGTTTATCAGGTGCAATGGAAAGAGGTCATGATATGACATATGTATGCTATGATAATGGTGCATACATGAATACAGGTATTCAACGTTCATCTGCAACACCTAGATTTGCAGATACAACAACATCACCTGCAGGATCTGTAATTCCTGGTAAGATGCAATCTAGAAAAGATTTAACACAAATAATGGTTGCTCATCATTTACCATATGTTGCTCAAAGTATAGCAATGACAAACTTTAAAGATTTATATGAAAAAGCAGAAAAAGCAATTTATACAGAAGGTCCTACATTCTTAAATGTACTAGCTCCTTGCCCACGTGGATGGGGTTATGCAACAGAAGACCTTATGAAAATAAATAAACTTGCTGCAGATACATGCTATTGGCCTCTATTTGAAGTGGTTGATGGTGTATATCATATAACATACAAACCAGCGAAAAAATTACCAATTGAAGAATTTTTACGTCCTCAAAAACGTTTTAAACATATGTTTAAACCAGGTAATGAATGGATGATAAAAGCTTTCCAAGAGGAAGTTGATAAACGTTGGCAAGAATTATTAGACTTAGAAGAAATGACAAATAAAAACAAAGGTGGTGAATAAAATGGCATATAAAATTACAGATAAATGTATAGCTTGTGGAGCTTGTGCAGCTAACTGCCCAGTATCTTGCATATCAGACAAAGGAGACAAATATGAAATTGATCCTGCTGTATGCATAAGCTGTGGAACATGTGCATCTGTTTGCCCAGTTGACGCTCCAGTAGAAGAATAATTTTTGGGTGTTTTGGGGGACACTTCTCCAAAACACCTTTTAGATGTTTTTGGGGACACTTCTCGAAAACATCTTTTGGGTGTTTTTAAGGACACCTTCCTGTTTTCGGAAGGTGTCCTTAAAAACACAGTATAAACTATTCTTCAATTTTCTCTATTTCAGCATAAACAACATCTATAACATTTTCCAGTATATCGTTTGGTAAGTTCTCTACTACTTGATATGTTCTACTATTTAAATCTAGCGCTTTTATATGTTCGCATAATATCACACCTGTTGTCCTAGTTCTATCATCTAATGGAATATGTAAAGGAAAATGATTATTTGTATTTGTAATAGGACAAACAATAGATAATTTTGTTTTTTCGTTAAATATATTATTACTTATTACAACAGCTGGTCTATATCCTGCTTGTTCGTGCCCTGCTTGTGGATTAAAATTGATTTTTATAATAGTTCCTTGCTTTACCATATTTCTTCTCCTTTTGGCTCTCCCCAATCAATTTCTATTGGTTCATAGTCTCCTTTATAAGATTCAAATAATTCTTTTATATTTTTTCTTTTATGTTCTTTAGCTTTTTCTATAACTAATTTTCCATTATCCACAATTATTACTACATTTTCATTTTCAGACCAATTGACACTATCTAATATCATTTTAGGAATTCTAACGCCTTGACTATTTCCCCATTTTTGAATATTAGTTGTCATTTTCATCAACTCCTCTCGTATATACATAGTATATACTATATTGTAAAAAATGTCAATGAGATAATAAAAAATATTATAAAAGGTTTCTTTGTGTAACTATAATATAATGTATGTATTGAAAATTCAAGCATTTTCGTACTTCATATTTCTACATAAAAAGACAAACCTGTTTTTGTAAGGTGTTCCCAAAAATTATTCACCCAAGAAAGGAAATCTCTCTTGGGCGAATTTGTTATTTTCTATTTTTCTCTTTTAGATATATTGTAATCATTAATGCTCCTATCATTACAATTAGTGCTGTTCCTATTACTATGCTTGTATCTATTCCACCTGTTTTTACTGAAAGAAGCACTTCTGCTATGCTTGTGTTGTCACTTAAGTCTGTTTCTTCATAGTTTGCAGGGTTTTCTACTTTTTGTAATGTTACTGTGTTTACTTGCAATCCGAAGTTATTTGAGTTTTTAATCCATCTTAGTACAACTGTTAGCTCTTTTGTTTCTCCTGGTTGTAATTCTACTGTTGCATTTAGAGATTTACCGTTTTCTGTCCACTCTGCACTTGTTCCGTCTGTTACTCTAAAGAAGTCTGGTATGCTTTCGATGGCCGTTGCTGTACCTGCTATTTCTGATGGGTTACTTACAACTATCTTGTATGTTACTACTATATCTGTCTCTTGTACTTTGCTTGCTACTACATCTATTTGGTCTAGTCCGTCTTTTAAGCTGTGTTCTACTCCATTTACTGTTATTCTATCTATTAGTTTTTCTACGCTTAAGTTAAATGTTTGTTTTCTGTAGTAGTAGATTACTTCTATATCTTCTTCTGTGTATACTCCTGTAGCATTTGTTGGTCTCATTTCTTCTACGAAGTTATAATATGGTATGTCTTTTTGTTCTGTACTGTATTCTAGTCCACATAGACCGCTCATTTGCTCTCTGTAGCTTGTGTATTCTTCACTTCCATCTGGTAGTTCCACTTTGCGTAAGATTTCTTCGTTTGTGTCTACGTCTACATACTTAACTGTTACAATTCCACTTGGTTTTCTTTCGTAATAGTATGTTACGTATATGTCTTCCCTTGTCATTGTTCCTTCAGCGTTTTCTGGCTCTGGATCTGCTGGTTTGTAATTTTCTATTTCTTTTCTTTCTGTTGTATATTCGTCTCCACTAAAGCCTTCTATAATTTCTTTCTCTGCTAGAACTACATTATCTGTGTTGTCATCTGGTGTATCATCTTTTTCTAGGTGTTGTACTATTACTCTTGCTGGTATCTTCTTGTAGATGTATGTTACCTCTATTACTCCCTCTACCATTTCTCCTTCTGTTTGTCCTTCTACTCTTACGAAGTCATAATTTGGTATTTCTTTTTGCTCTGTTGTGTATGGGTCTTGTACTTTACCGTTTATTGTTACATCATCAATTAGTTTGTTTCCTTCTTCATCTACATAGTGTACTATTACTCCACCTGCATTTGTTCTTTCATAATAGTAGATTACTTCTATTGTTCCTTCTATCATGTTTCCAGATGTGTTATTTGTGCTTTCTACAAATGTGTAGCCATATATGTCTTTTAACTCTGTTCTATATGAGTCTCCGGCTAATCCTTTTAACTCATAACCTTCTGCTATTTCTTCACCTGTTTGTTTGTCTATGTATTTTACTATTACATTTCCAGGAATCTCTACTTTTGTTTCATATGTGTCTTCCTGTTTGTTTGTTGTTTCATTTTCATATAGGTCTATTACTCCTATTACTCTGTTTGTCATTGTTTGTAATGTTGCATC
>CALXJO010000147.1 GCA_944388645.1 uncultured Clostridia bacterium | reverse complement strand
TGGCTTGAGACATATAGTAATATATGTACTAGATAAATGGCCGTTCAAGACAGAACCCGGCTTATAGATTTACTTATTATATTGAATAATTTAAGACGAAGAAAAATTAATTTCTTCGTCTTTATTCAATTAGTTTTAAAATATCTTCTGGAATATTTGATGTAATTTCCATATTTTTCTTTGTAATTGGATGTTTAAAATAAACCTTGTATGCATGTAATGCTTGTCTGGAAATTAAAGAAGATTCTTTTCCATATAATGAATCTCCTACAATTGGATGCCCAATATAAGATAAATGTACTCTTATTTGATGTGTCCTTCCAGTTTCTAAATCTATTAATAATTCAGACATTTTTACATCATTTTTTACAAATTCATTTAATACTTT
This sequence comes from uncultured Clostridia bacterium, assembly GCA_944388645.1. Classification (GTDB taxonomy): domain Bacteria; phylum Bacillota; class Clostridia; order TANB77; family CAG-508; genus CAG-245. The sequence continues at coordinate 2,270 of CALXJO010000147.1, read as the reverse complement.
ATAATGCGTAATAGCAGTATCTCCATCAGATTTAACACATCTTTCAATAATACTATTTTCTCTTCTTGAAATTGGTGCATCTATTGTACCAGAATTATTTTCTAAATGTCCCTCACAAACTGCTACATATTCTTTTTTAAATTCCTTATTTTGCATTTGTCTAGATAATAAATCATGAATATATTCATTTTTGGCAAATATAACAATTCCAGAAGTATTATTATCAAGTCTATTTACAGGCCTTATTTTTTTATGAAGATTTATTGTATCAAAATAATATTTAATACCACTTGATAAACTATCTTCATAATGCAAAATTGAAGGATGCACAGGAATTCCTGCAGGTTTATTAATAATTAATAAATAATCATCTTCATATAAAATATTTAAATCCATTTTTTTACTTGGAATATTACTATTATCTTCTTCAAAATCAAGTAAAATTTTAATTTCGTCACCCAAAATAATTTCTTTATCAACATATGTTGGGTTACCATTTAACAATATTTTTTTATTTTTCTTTAATTTTAAGCCAAGCCTTGCAGATATATGAAAATATTCGCTCATTACTTGTCTAACTGTTAGATATTTATTTGTATTTTTTATATACTCTAAAATCATTTTGCACCTCAAAACAAATTATATCATGTAAAAGATAGAAACACAAGCAATATATAAAGCTTGAAAAATAGCCACTTTCGTAGTATAATTATGTATTGTAAGGTTATGTAACATAACATTTTGAAATGAGGTGAACTTATGAAAACGGTAAATCCTGTTGTAACCGAAGTAATAGGTTTGCAATATGGAGATGAGGGCAAAAGTAATATTTCATGCCTTGAATCTTCAGATGCAAAACTCCTAATTCGGGCTACAGGAGGAAGCAATTCTAGTCACACCATTGAATGTGAATGCAGTATGTATAATTTCAGAATAATTCCATCTGGAATTGTAAATAAAAAAACAGTCTGCATTCTTGGTCCAGGTATGGCAATTGATCCTAAGATGCTCTTGAATGAAATTTGGTTGCTTAAAACTGCAGGGATTGCAGTTTCAAGGAAAAATTTGATAATTTCAGACAGGGCTCGGGTAATTTTACCATATCACAAGAAACTTGATGCTTATTACGAAAGTCTTAAGCAAAATACTCTTACTGGACTCCTCGATGGTTCTGAATCAGTATATGCTTCCAAAGCAAAACACGTTGGACTCCGCATGGCAGACATTCTTAGTGGAAACTGGGATAAGATTAAGGAAGAGTTAGAAACACTTCCACAAGATTTTATTGATCAGTACAGCCAATGGTATAGTACTGAAAGAGAAAGAAAAATCTCTATCCAAGTTTTAACAGAAGAAATGTCTAATCTTTGCCAAGACTATAGGTTGCAACTCCACTCATATATTAGAGATGTGCAAGAGTATATTAATCGTATAATTTACTCTGGTTGTAAAATTGTCGTTGAAGGAGCCTCTTCCTATGGTTTGGATATTGACCTAGGAGAGTATCCATATTGTTCGTCTTTTCCATCTAGTTCATCCGGTTTAATTGCTCAAGCAGGAATCGGACCACTAAATGTCAAAGAAATCATAGGTGTCGCAAAAGCCTATAATACGAAACCAACAAATGGACAATTCATAACTGAAGTAAAAGGTCAAACAGAGAAAGTTTTTAAAGATTTTACAGCTGAATATGATTCAGCTATAAGATCACCAAAACGCTATGGCTGGCTTGATTTAGTTCAGCTAAAAAATGCAGTCAGGGAAAATTCAGTATCTAAACTTGCGGTAACCCACATAGATACAATTGGTGCAATAGGTGTGGCTTTGGGATGTATTAAGGTTTGTGTTGGTTATAAAGTTAATGACCACACCTTATACTATATGCCTATAAATTGCGAAAATATAAAGCCTATTTACCAATATCTTGACCCATGGGTTATGCCACAAGGTGGCTGTCATAGTTTTGAACAGTTACCAAAAGGGGCAAAAGATTTTATACATCTTATCGAGACAATGACTGGAGTAGAAGTAGCCATTATTGGCACAGGACCGAAAAAACAAGATTTGATTATACGTCGCTAACAACTTCATAAGTTACAAACTTACTAGCAAGTAGAGCCCAGACTTGGGCTCTATTTGCGTATATAAAAATGTTTGGAATTATGTCATTTAAATATTGTACTTTTTGGCTTTTAAATATATAATTACAAGTGGTTTAAGGAGGAGGTAAATATGTCTTTTATTGAAAAAATTAAACAAAGAGCAAAAGA
>CALXJO010000146.1 GCA_944388645.1 uncultured Clostridia bacterium | reverse complement strand
AAAAACTATTCTCTTTTTATTGAATTTCTTCATGTTTTCCCCTCATATATATTTTTGTTTTATTAAATATATATGCAGGTTTGTTTTTAATTATTTATAAAAATAAAAATTTCGCCCAAAAAGGGGCGTCCCTCTTGGGCGATTTATTTATGCTTTTGCTTCTGCAGTGTCTTGTTTTTGTGTGTCAGTAGTTTGATTTTGTGGTTCCACATTTTCTGAATTTTCTGGATTCTCTGGATTTTCTTGTTTTTCTGTGTTTATATGAATATTTTTATATCTCTTCATTCCAGTTCCTGCAGGAATTAGTTTTCCAATGATTACGTTTTCTTTTAGTCCTATTAACTCGTCTGTCTTACCTTTTATTGCAGCTTCTGTTAATACTCTTGTTGTTTCTTGGAATGATGCTGCAGATAAGAAGCTTTCTGTTGCAAGTGATGCTTTTGTTATTCCAAGTAATACACGTTTTCCTGTAGCAGGTCTTAGACCTTGTGCTTCTATTTCTTTGTTCTTGTCTTCAAATTCATACATATCTACTAAAGAACCGGCAAACATGTCTGTATCTCCATTATCTTCGACTCTAACTTTCTTAAGCATTTGTCTTGCTATAATTTCGATGTGTTTATCGTTTATATCAACACCTTGGTTTCTATAAACTTTTTGAACTTCACTAATGATGTATTCATATACACCTTCTGGTCCGTTAATTGCAAGTATTTCTGCAGGGTTCTTAGAACCTTCTGTAATTTGATCTCCTGCTTGTAGTTCGTCTCCATCTCTTACTTTTAGTTTAGAACCAAATGGTATTACATATGTTTTGCTATTGTCTTTAGAAGTTACTACAACTTCTTTTCTCTTCTTGTCTTCTTTTATTGTTACTTTTCCTGGGATTTCTGTGATTATAGCAACTCCCTTTGGTTTACGAGCTTCGAAAAGCTCCTCAACTCTAGGAAGACCTTGTGTAATATCTGCAACACCAGCAACACCACCAGAGTGTATTGTTCTCATTGTAAGCTGTGTACCAGGCTCACCAATTGATTGTGCTGCAATTATACCTACTGTATCTCCTATATCTACTTCTTTTCTGCTTGCTAGTCCCATTCCATAACATTTTGCACAAACACCATGTTTTGTTCTACATCCAAATACACTACGTACTTCTACTCTTTCAATTCCAGCAGATACTATTTTATCTGCTATGTCTTCTGTAATTAGAGTATTTGTATCTACTATTAATTCTTTAGTATTTGGATCAACTATGTCGTGTAGTGGATATCTTCCTACTAATCTTTCTTGTAATTTTTCTATTACTTGATTTCCATCTTTTATATCATATACTACAATTCCGTCTGTTGTACCACAATCATCTTCTCTTACGATAATATCTTGTGATACATCAACTAATCTTCTTGTTAAGTATCCAGAGTCTGCTGTTCTTAAAGCTGTATCTGAAAGTCCTTTACGAGCACCGTGTGCAGATATGAAATATTCTAGGGCATCTAGTCCCTCTCTGAATGAAGATTTGATTGGTATTTCTACTGTCTTACCTGTTGTGCTTGCCATAAGTCCACGCATACCAGCAATTTGTTTTAACTGGTCTAAATTACCTCTGGCTCCAGAGTCAGACATCATGAACATTGGGTTTTCTTTATCAAAGTTGTTCTTCATTGCATCTTTTACGTCATCTGTTGCTTTTTCCCAAATTTTAATTACTTCTGAATATCTTTCGTCATCAGTAATTAAACCACGTCTATATTGTTTTTGAACTTCAGTTACATCTGCTTCTGCTTTTTCTAGTATTGTTTTCTTTTCTGGTGGTACTTGAACATCTGCAACAGATACTGTAACAGCACCTAATGTTGAATATTTATAACCTGTAGATTTAATATAGTCTAGAAGTACTGCTGTTCTACTTAATCCGTGAACATTAATACATTTTTCTATTATTTTACCTAGATTTTTCTTAGAAACTGTTGTATTTATTTCATATTCAAATTCGTTTTCTGGTTTGCTTCTATCTACAAAGCCTAAATCTTGAGGAATTCCAGAATTGAATATTATTTTTCCAACTGTTGTTGCAACTTTTGCATGTTTTTCTACTCCATCTACAACTTTTGATCTTCTTACAAATATCTTTGAGTGCATTGTTATATCATGGTTTTCTAATGCTGTAATTGCTTCTTCTGGAGATGAGAAATATGTTCCTTCTCCTAATTCTCCATCTACATCCATTGTTAAGTAATAACTTCCTAAAATCATATCCTGTGTTGGAGTAGTAACTGGTTTACCATCTTGTGGTTTTAATAAGTTGTTTTCAGATAACATTAAGTATCTTGCTTCTGCCTGAGCTTCTGGAGATAATGGTAAGTGAATAGCCATTTGGTCTCCATCAAAGTCTGCATTGAAAGCAGTACAAACTAATGGGTGTAATTTTATTGCTCTTCCTTCAACTAAAACTGGCTCAAATGCTTGAATTCCAAGTCTGTGAAGTGTTGGTGCACGGTTTAGAAGTACTGGATGGTCTTTTATAACATCTTCTAATATATCCCATACTTCTGGACGTAATCTTTCTACCATTCTTTTTGCATTTTTAATATTGTGTGCTATTCCACGTCCTACTAATTCTTTCATAACAAATGGTTTGAATAATTCAACAGCCATTTCCTTTGGAACACCGCATTGATAAATTTTTAATTCTGGTCCAACAACTATAACTGAACGTCCTGAGTAGTCAACACGTTTTCCAAGTAAGTTTTGTCTAAATCTTCCTTGTTTTCCTTTTAGCATATCTGATAATGATTTTAATGGTCTATTTCCAGCACCAGTTACTGGTCTTCCACGTCTTCCATTATCTATTAATGCATCTACTGATTCTTGAAGCATTCTTTTTTCGTTTCTTACTATTATTTCTGGAGCTCCAAGTTCTAGTAATCTTTTTAATCTGTTATTTCTGTTTATAACTCTTCTATATAAGTCGTTTAAGTCTGATGTTGCAAATCTTCCACCATCTAATTGAACCATTGGTCTTAAATCTGGTGGGATAACTGGAACAACTTGCATAACCATCCATTCAGGTCTATTTCCTGATAATCTGAATGATTCTACTGTGTCTAGTCTTTTTACAAGTTTTGCTTTCTTTTGCTCACTTGCTTTTTCTAATTCTTTCTTTAATTTTGCAGATAATTTTTCAAGGTCTATTTCTGATAATAATGTTCTTATTGGTTCTGCTCCCATTTCTGCTTTAAATGAGCCTTTTCCGAACTTTTCAACAGCTTCTACATATTCTTTTTCAGATAATACTTGAGCTTTTGAAAGTGTTGTAGAACCTTTGTCTGTTACTATATATGATGCAAAGTAGATTACTTTTTCTAGAGCTTTTGGAGATATATCTAGCATTAAAGCAATTCTACTTGGTATTCCTTTAAAGTACCAGATGTGAGCTACTGGGGCAGCAAGTTCTATATGCCCCATTCTCTCTCTTCTTACTTTAGATTTTGTAACTTCAACACCACATCTGTCACAAACTATACCTTTATATCTAACCCTTTTATATTTTCCACAATGGCATTCCCAGTCTTTTGTAGGTCCAAATATTCTTTCACAGAATAGACCATCTCTTTCTGGTTTTAGAGTTCTATAATTAATAGTCTCTGGCTTTTTTACCTCTCCATGTGACCATTCTCTTATTTTCTCATCAGAAGCTATGCCAATTTTCATTTTTTCAAAGTTATTTAATTCATCCACTATTTTTGCCCCCTTGGATTATATTTTACTTTTCTTATTCTTCGCTGTCATCATCTATAAGGTCTTCATCTTCTAAAATCATATCATCATTCTCGTCATCTAAGTCTTCGAATAATGTATCACTATCTGAATCCTCGTCTTCTGAAGATTCTTCAATATAACCATCAGATAATTCATTTTCATCAATTACATTATCTTCCTCAAGTGATTTATTTTCTATATTGCTAAAGCTTGTAGAATCATCTATGTCTTCTTTTAGCTCTATTTCTTGGTCATCATGTGTAAATAATCTAATATCTAGTCCTAAAGCTTCTAGTTCTTTTACTAAAACTTTGAAACCTTCTGGAATTCCTGGTTCTGGAACATTTTCGCCTTTAACAATTGATTCATATGTTTTAACACGTCCAACAATATCATCTGATTTTACAGTTAACATTTCTTGTAGTGAATATGCAGCACCATAAGCTTCTAATGCCCAAACTTCCATTTCTCCAAAACGTTGTCCACCAAATTGAGCTTTACCTCCTAGAGGTTGTTGTGTAACTAATGAATATGGTCCAGTTGACCTTGCGTGAATCTTGTCATCTACTAAGTGGTGTAATTTCATCATGTACATAACTCCAACTGTTATTGGTTTTACAAATTTTTCTCCTGTTCTACCATCATAAAGGTCTGTTTTTCCATCTCTACGTAATCCTGCTTCTTCTAGTAAGTCTTCTATTTCATAGTCTTTTGCACCATCAAATACTGGTGTTGCAACTTTCCATCCTAGAGCACGTGCTGCCATACCTAAGTGAACTTCTAGCACTTGTCCTAAGTTCATACGAGATGGTATACCCATTGGGTTTAATACTATGTCTACTGGTGTTCCATCTGGTAAGAATGGCATATCTTCTTCTGGTAATATTCTTGAGATAACACCTTTGTTACCATGACGTCCAGCCATCTTATCACCAACAGAGATTTTTCTCTTTGTAGCAATGTAACATCTTATTACTTGGTTTACTCCAGGAGATAATTCTTCTGAATTTTCTCTAGTAAATATTTTTATATCTACTATTGTTCCTGCTTCACCATGTGGTACACGTAGTGATGTGTCTCTTACTTCTCTTGATTTTTCACCGAATATTGCACGAAGTAATCTTTCTTCTGCTGTTAGTTCTGTTTCTCCTTTAGGAGTAACTTTACCAACTAATATGTCTCCTGGTCTTACTTCTGCACCAATTCTTATAATACCGTTTTCATCTAGGTCTTTTAATACATCATCACCAACATTTGGTATATCACGTGTAATTTCTTCTGGTCCTAGTTTTGTATCACGACATTCACAGTCATATTCTTCTATATGGATTGATGTATATACATCTTCTTTAACTAGTCTTTCGCTAATTAATACGGCGTCCTCGTAGTTATAACCTTCCCATGTAGAGAATGCAATAAGTACGTTTCTTCCAAGTGCCATTTCTCCATTTTGAGTAGCTGGTCCATCAGCTAGTATGTCTCCTGCTTTAACAACTTCTCCTCTTTGAACAACTGGTCTTTGGTTTATACATGTTCCACCATTTGTTCTCTTGAATTTACGTAATCTATATTTATCTAATTCATTTTTCTTATTTCTTACAGTAATTTCATCTGCAGTAACTTTTTCTACTATACCATCATTTTTAGCTGTTACTGTTATTTCTGAATCTCTTGCTGCTTTGTATTCCATACCTGTTCCAACTATTGGAGCTTCTGGAATTAGAAGTGGAACTGCTTGACGTTGCATGTTAGATCCCATTAATGAACGTTTTACGTCATCATGCTCTAAGAATGGTATCATTGCAGCTGCAACAGATACTAGTTGTTTTGGAGAAACATCTACATAGTCTACTTGGTCTGCATTTACCTCTGTTATTTCTTCTTTATGTCTTACTTTGATTCTCTTATTTACAAATTTTCCTTCTTCGTCTACTGGCTCTGATGCTTGTGCAATAATGTATTTATCTTCTTCATCAGCAGGCATATATTCTACTATATCTGTTAATTTTCCTGTTTCTTTGTCTATTTTTCTATATGGTGTTTCTATAAATCCATATTCATCTATCATTGCAAAAGATGATAATGCTGATATAAGTCCTATGTTTGGTCCTTCTGGAGATTCTACTGGACATAGTCTACCATAGTGTGTGTAGTGAATATCACGAACCTCGAATCCTGCTCTTTCTCTTGAAAGTCCTCCAGGTCCTAATGCTGAAATTCTTCTTTTATGTGTTAGCTCTGATAATGGGTTTGTTTGATCCATGAATTGTGATAATTGAGAGCTTCCAAAGAATTCTCTTATTGATGATGTGATTGGTTTTGTGTTTATTAATGTTTGTGGTGTTACAGAGTCTAGGTCTTGTATTGTCATTCTTTCACGAACAACTCTTTCTAGTCTTGTTAAACCAATTCTAAATTGATTTTGTAATAACTCACCAACACATCTTATACGTCTGTTTCCTAAGTGGTCTATGTCGTCTACATTTCCAATTCCATAATCTAAGTTTAATAAATAGCTTATAGATGCTATCATATCCTCTGTTGTAATTGTTAATGGAACTAATTCGTCATGTCTTTCTTTTAATACATCATGTAATTTTTCATCAGGTGTTGTATCCATTATTGATTTTAATACATTGTAGTTAACACCTTCTTTGAAGTGTATGTCACTTAAATCCACATTTGGTAACATTTTGTGGATATTTACAACACCATTTCCTATAACTCTTACTTTTGTGTCATTTACATTTACATCTACAATGTTTATTCCTGAATCTTGTATGCTTTCTGCAATTTCTTCAGTGATTACATTTCCTTTTTCTACTAAAACTTCTCCAGTTGATGGATCTACTATGTCATCATATGCTACTTGTCCTGTTATTCTAGTTGCTAATCTTAATTTTTTGTTGAATTTGTATCTTCCTACTTTTGCTAGGTCATATCTTCTGTTATCGAAGAATAAACCATCGAATAAGTTTCTAGCAGCATCTGCTGTTGGAAGTTCCCCCGGTCTTAATTTTTTATATATTTCAATTATTGCTTCATCTTGAGTCTTGATAGGATCTTTGTCTAAAGTTGCTTTTATTTTTGGGTCATTTCCAAATAGCTCTAAAATTTGATCATCTGTAGTAAGTCCAATACTTCTTAATAATGAAGTAACTGGTAGTTTTCTTGTTCTATCAACTCTTACATAGAACACATCATTTCCATCTGTTTCGTACTCTAGCCATGCACCTCTAATTGGCATTACTGTTGAAGTATATATTCTTTTTCCAGTTTTATCAAAATCTTGTGCATAGTAACAAGATGGAGAACGAACTAATTGGCTTACAATTACTCTCTCTGCTCCATTGATAATAAATGTTGCACTGTCTGTCATTAAAGGGAAGTCTCCTAAATAGATTTCTTGCTCTTTAATTTCTCCAGTTTCTTTGTTAATAAGTCTTACTTTAACATGTAATCTTGATGAATATGTTGCATCTCTTTCTTTTGCTTCTTCCATTGTGTATTTTGTTTTGTCTTCCATGTGATAATCTAAGAACTCTAATACTAGGTTTCCAGAATAGTCTACTATAGGCGAAATATCTCTTAATACTTCTCCAAGTCCTTCTTCTATAAACCAATTGTAAGAATCTTTTTGCACTTGGATTAAATTAGGCATTTCTATGTAATCGCCTATTTTTGAAAAAGTTTTTCTTGTGCATTTTTCGTGTTTTACTTCTTTTAGATTCAAAGTTACTCACCCCATATAAAAAATTAAAGCAGAATTAATATATAAAGATTTCAAAAAAGTCCCTCTTGTATTTAAGTTCTTATCAGATACTAAAAACTTACCTGCTCCCCTTAAGTCTCTTTTTCCGTAAGATTAAACTTAAATGCAATTCCTCTTTTTTGACAATTTACATAGCGTAAAAAAGGCAATAAAAAACCATTGGCAAGATTTCTTTTGTTTTGCCAACTTATTAAATTGTATTACTTAATAATATTTTTTATAAACTTCTTTATATTAACCACCCTTACTATCTCTTCGGAGATTAATAGTTTCCGTTTTTGTTGATA
>CALXJO010000145.1 GCA_944388645.1 uncultured Clostridia bacterium | reverse complement strand
AAAATAATAAACCCTTACGGAAACAGTAAAAAAATTAAATTTTTTCGTTGACTTTAACATATTAGTATGATAAAATAATAAAGCTAGATTTTATGGCTTTATTATTTTTTCTATTATAGGAAAAAATAACTAAAAATAGAAAATATAGCAAATAAAAATTAGGAGGTGAAATTTAAGTGCCAACAATTAATCAATTAGTAAGAAAAGGAAGAACATCTACAAGAGCAAAATCTACATCACCAGCTCTTCAACATGGTTATAATTCTATGAAGAAAAAAACAACAAATAGAAGATCACCACAAAAAAGAGGTGTATGTACTGTAGTTAAAACTGTAACACCTAAGAAACCAAACTCAGCATTAAGAAAAGTTGCCAGAGTTAAGCTTTCAAATGGTTATGAAGTTACATCTTATATTCCTGGAATTGGACACAACTTACAAGAGCACAGTGTTGTTCTTATAAGAGGAGGAAGAGTAAAAGACCTTCCAGGTGTTAGATACCACATTATAAGAGGAACTTTAGATACAGCAGGTGTTAAAGACAGAATGCAAGGTAGATCTAAATATGGAGCAAAACGTCCAAAGAAATAAAATTAGATCTTATTTGTAACTAGTGCATATAACTTACTAATTTAAGGGACTTAAATTTAAGTATAGATTATATAGCACTAAACTAGAAAAGTTTGAGAAGTAAGAGTTAGTATTAAACTTTTTAGAGTACCGAAGATACTAATAGTATCAATTTATTATAAGGAGGGAAGAATAGTGCCAAGAAAAGGATATATAGCAAAAAGAGAAGTTTTACCAGATCCAATCTATAATAGCAAAGTTGTTACAAAATTAATAAACAACGTAATGCTAGATGGTAAAAAGACAGTTGCTCAAAAAATCGTTTATGATGCATTTGATATCATAAAAGAAAAAGAAAACAAAAATCCACTAGAAGTATTTGAAGAAGCACTAAATAATGTAATGCCAGTTCTTGAAGTAAAAGCTAGAAGAATTGGTGGTGCAACATATCAAGTACCATTAGAGATTAGACCAGAAAGAAGACAAACATTAGGACTAAGATGGTTAGTTATATACAGCAGAAAGAGACATGAAAAAACAATGTCTGAAAAACTTGCTGCAGAAATAATGGATGCTGTTGCTGGTAATGGTGGAGCTTTCAAGAAGAAAGAAGATATGCATAAAATGGCTGAAGCTAATAAAGCTTTTGCTCATTACAAGTTCTAAAATAAAAAATTTTAACAGAAAGGAAGAAAAAATATGGCCGGAGACGGAAGAGAGTTTCCTTTAGAGAAAACAAGAAATATAGGAATAATGGCCCACATAGATGCGGGAAAAACAACAACAACTGAGAGAATACTTTTCTACACTGGTAGAACACACAAAATAGGTGAGGTTCACGACGGTGCTGCTACAATGGACTGGATGGTTCAAGAGCAAGAAAGAGGTATAACAATAACATCAGCTGCTACAACATGCCACTGGTTAGGAAACAGAATAAATATAATAGACACCCCAGGACACGTTGACTTTACAGTTGAGGTTGAAAGATCTTTAAGAGTTCTTGATGGATCAGTTCTAGTTTTAGCTGCAAAAGGTGGAGTTCAACCACAATCTGAAACTGTTTGGAGACAAGCAGATAAATACCAAGTACCAAGAATGGTATATGTAAATAAAATGGACATTATTGGTGCTGATTTCTACGGATGCGTAGAACAAATAAAATCAAGATTAGGTGCTCATCCAGTTCCTGTTCAACTACCTATAGGAGCAGAGGACAATTTTAAAGGAATAGTAGACCTAATAAAAATGAGAGCATTCATTCATAAAGATGATTTAGGAAGAGAAATAGAAGAATGTGATATTCCTGATGATATGAAAGAAGATGCTAAAAAATATAGAGACGAAATGATTGAAGCAGCAGCAGAACAAGATGATGAATTAATGATGAAATATTTAGATGGTGAAGAACTATCTGAAGCTGAAATCAAAAAAGGACTAAGAAAAGGAACAATATCAAATGCCTTAGTACCTGTAACATGTGGTTCATCATATAAAAATAAAGGTGTTCAAGAATTATTAAATGCAATTGTTGACTATTTACCATCACCACTTGACATTCCACCAATTAAAGGTGTTGACGAAAATGGTAATGAAGTAGATAGAAAGACAGATGACAAAGAGCCATTTTCTGCTTTAGCATTTAAGATTATGACTGACCCATATGTTGGAAAATTATGTTTCTTTAGAGTATATTCTGGAACATGTACAACAGGTTCTACAATATTAAATGCTACTAAGGACAAAAAAGACAGAATAGGAAGAATACTTTTAATGCATGCTAACCATAGACAAGATATAGAAAAAGTTTATGCTGGAGATATAGCTGCAGCAGTTGGATTAAAAGATGTATCAACAGGTGATACACTATGTGATCCAGATCACCCAGTTATATTAGAGTCTATGGAATTCCCAGAGCCAGTTATCGATATAGCTATAGAGCCAAAAGATAAGGCAAATGGAGAAAAAATGGGTATTGCACTTGCAAAACTTGCTGAGGAAGACCCAACATTCAAAACATGGACAGATCAAGAATCTGGTCAAACAATTATAGCAGGTATGGGTGAGTTACACCTAGACATAATTGTAGACAGATTAAAGAGAGAATTCAAAGTAGAATGTAATGTAGGTAAACCACAAGTTTCTTACAAAGAGACAATTAGAAATAAAGTTAGAGTACAAGGAAAATTTGTACGTCAATCAGGTGGACATGGACAATATGGTGATGTTTGGTTTGAAATGGAACCATTAGAGCCAGGTTCAGGAGTTCAATTTGAAAGCAAAATTGTTGGTGGAGCAGTTCCAAAGGAATTTATAAAACCAGTAGAAGAAGGATTAAGAGAAGCTGCAATGAGTGGTATTTTAGCTGGATACCCAGTTATAGACTTCAAAGCAACTTTAGTTGATGGTTCATACCATGAGGTTGACTCATCAGAAATGGCCTTCAAGATTGCTGCATCAATGGCATTCAAAGAAGGATGTAAACAAGCTAAATCTGTTATACTAGAGCCTATCATGAAAGTTGAAATAACAGTTCCGGAACAATACATGGGAGATGTTATTGGAGACATAAATGCTAGACGTGGTAGAATGGAAGGAATGGAAGCTAGAGGCGGAAACCAAATAATAAGAGGATTTATTCCACTTTCAGAAATGTTTGGTTATGCAACAGACTTACGTTCTAAGACTCAAGGAAGAGGAACATATTCAATGGAACCAAGCCATTATGAAGAAGTTCCAAAATCAATACTTGAACAAATTATTTCAAGTAGAGCAAAGAAAGAAAACTAATATTTTGCAATACTTTCACAAAGAAAACATATAAAACTATTGCAAAAGTTAGAAAAATATTATAAAATGCCTGTAGCAAAGTAATAATATTGTTATTAATTTTAAAATATAAATAAAAGTAGCTCATAAGAACGTAAGTTCAAAAAGCTAACTTAAAATTAAAGGAGGAAATTTAAATGGCAAAGGAAAAATTTGTAAGATCAAAGCCACACGTTAACATTGGTACAATAGGACACGTTGACCATGGTAAAACAACAACAACAGCAGCTATAACAAAATACTTAAGCTTATTAGGACAAGCAAAATATGAAGCATACGATCAAATCGATGGTGCTCCAGAAGAAAAAGCTAGAGGAATCACAATTAACACAGCTCACGTTGAATATGAAACAGCAAACAGACACTATGCACACGTTGACTGCCCAGGACACGCAGACTACGTAAAGAACATGATTACAGGTGCTGCTCAAATGGATGGAGCAATATTAGTTGTTTCTGCAGCTGATGGTCCAATGCCTCAAACAAGAGAGCATATATTACTTGCAAGACAAGTTGGAGTTAAATATATCGTTGTATACTTAAATAAATGCGATATGGTTGATGACCCAGAATTATTAGAATTAGTTGAAATGGAAGTTAGAGACCTATTAACAGAATATGGTTTCCCAGGAGATGAAATTCCAGTAATAAAAGGATCTTCATTAAAAGTATTAGAGAGCACATCAACAGATCCAAATGCTCCAGAATATCAATGCATGAAAGAATTATTAGATGCAGTTGATAGCTACATTCCAACACCAGAAAGACCAGTTGACCAACCATTCTTAATGCCTATAGAAGACGTTATGACAATAACAGGTCGTGGTACAGTTGTTACAGGAAGAGTTGAAAGAGGAGAAGTTAAATTACAAGACGAAGTTGAAATCGTTGGAATTAAACCTTCTACAAAAACTGTTGTAACAGGTGTAGAAATGTTCAGAAAATTATTAGACCAAGCTGAAGCTGGTGACAACATCGGTGTATTATTAAGAGGTGTTCAAAGAACAGACGTTGAAAGAGGTCAAGTTCTATGTAAACCAGGATCAATACATCCACATACAAAATTCAAAGCACAAGTATACGTTCTAACTAAAGAAGAAGGTGGACGTCATACACCATTCTTCAATGGATATAGACCACAATTCTATTTCAGAACAACAGACGTTACAGGTGTTATCGAATTAGAAGCTGGAACAGAAATGGTTATGCCAGGAGATAACGTAAACATGACAATCGAATTAATCACACCAATAGCTATAGAAAAAGGACTAAGATTCGCTATCCGTGAAGGTGGTAGAACAGTAGGTTCAGGCGTTGTTGCTGACATAGTTGAATAATTAATATAAAAATAGCAAGGGTTACAAGAAATTGTAACACCTTGTTATTTTTTTATGCCATTAGTCGGAGTTTATTGCAGAGATTGTTGTTAAAGTATCTCCAAGCTGAGTAAATAATGCAGCTAATATTTCTATT
>CALXJO010000144.1 GCA_944388645.1 uncultured Clostridia bacterium | reverse complement strand
TGGGCGATTTTTAATAAATTATCTAAAATTTCGTCTTCATTATCTAATACAATATTATTATTAATTCCTGTTCCAAGTTCTATTAAAGGTTTTACAATTGGACCATGGTAGTCACTGCCTTTTGTTATAATTAAATTAAGTTCTTTTGCTATTTTGTTAAATTCGTTCATTTCTTCAGGAGTTTGGTTTGAATGATAACATTCTAATCCATCTAAACCATAAGATTTTAATTCTTTTAGTTTTTCAGTTAATTCTTCAAAACTTAATTTTAAAGTTTGTGGGTGTGCAAGTATAACTATTCCACCTGCTTCTTTTATCATTGCAATAGTCTCTTCTGGGGAATATGAATCTCTTTTATATTTATTAAGAGGAGGTTTATTAAAGAAATTATCAAACATTTCATTTTTTGTTTTTATATAATTTTTATTTAAAAAGACTTTTGCAAAATGAGGTTTACCAATTGTCTTTCCGCCACTTACAGCTTTTAATTCATCCATTGTAATTTCATAACCCATTTTATTAAGTTCTTCAATAAATTTTTCATTTCTAGAAGCACGTGACTTTTTTAAATAATCTAGTTTTTCTAAAAATTTCTTGTTTTTATAATCTATAAATAATCCTAAAATATGCATTTGTCCTTTATCTACCTGAGCATTTAGCTCAATCCCTGGAATAAGTTTTATATTTTTATTTTTAGCATAATTTACTGCTTTTTCTAAACCATCTACTGTATCATGGTCTGTAATTGCAAGATCAGAAATATTTTTACTAATAGCTAAACCTATAAGCTCTTCCGGTGTTTTTTCTCCATCAGAGGCTTTTGTATGTGAATGTAAATCAATCATAGCTTTCTTCCTCCTATATGATTATTATGGTAAAATTATACCACAAAAGATAAAATTAATTAATATTATTAAGAATTTTTAAATAAAACAATGATATACTAAACAAAAAGGAGATTTACAAATGAAAACACTATATTATAATGGAGATATTTTAACTTTGGAAGAACCTCTTTATGCAAAAGCAATATTAATTAATAATGGAAAAATAGAAAAAGTATTTTATAATGATGTAGATATAAATAATTTTAATGCAGAATTAGTAGATTTAAAAGGCAATACTTTAATGCCAGGCTTTATAGATGCGCATAGTCACATATCTGCATTAGCCACTGCACTTGGTTTGGTAGATTTATCTGTATGTACAAGCATAGAGCAAATACAAGAAAAACTAAAAAGTTCTAATAGTAAATGGATTATTGGTTTTGGTTATGATAACAATTTATTAACACAAAAGCGTCATCCAAGTAAAGTTGATTTAGATAAAGTTTCTAAGGAGTATCCAATATTAATAGCACATATATCTGGTCACATGGGAGTAGCAAACAGTAAAGCTTTAGAAATATTAGGATTTACAAAAGAGTCTTTAAATCCAGAGGGGGGAAAATTAGGAAGAGATGAAAATGGAGAACTTACAGGCTATTTAGAAGAAACAGCTTTTTATGAATCTTCTTCTAAAATACCAGAAACTTCTATGGAAGAAAAATTAGAGAATTATAAAAAAGCAGAGCAAATTTATTTAAGTTATGGAATTACAACTGCTCAAGATGGACTTACTAAAGCAGATGATTTTGAGCTTTTAAAATATGTTAGCAAGCACAATATAATGCAAATTGATGTAGTAAGTTATATAGATTTAAAAAATAATGAAAAACTTATTGAAAATTTGGAATATGAAAACTATAATAAACATTATAAAATAGGTGGATTTAAATTAATTTTAGATGGTTCTCCACAAGGGAAAACTGCATGGCTAAAGGATCCTTATGAAAATGAAAAAGAATATAAAGGATACCCAATATATTCAAATGAAGAATTAAAAAAATTAGTAGAAATAGCCGTAAAGAAAAACAAACAATTAATAATACATTGTAATGGAGACTCAGCATGCAACCAAATGATAGAAGTATTAGAAAAATTTCCAAAAGATAAGTTATTTAGACCAGTAATGATACATGCACAATTACTTCCAAAAGAACTTATGTCTAAAGTAAAACAGTTAGGAATTATACCATCATTTTTCGTAGCACATACTTTTTATTTTGGAGACACACATATTAAAAATTTAGGTTCAAGAGCATATAACATAAGTCCTGCAAATAGTGCACTAAAGAATAATATATTATTTACATTTCATCAAGATACTCCAGTAATTAAGCCAAATATGTTTGAAACAATTTGGTGTGCTGTAAATAGACTAACTAGAAATAATATTACATTAGGAGAAGATGAAAAAATATCAGTTTTAGATGCAATTAAGGCAGTTACAATAAATTCAGCATATCAATATGGTGAAGAAAAAGAAAAAGGAAGCTTGGCTGAGGGAAAGAGAGCAGATTTAATAGTTGTAGATAAAAATCCGTTAAAAGTAAAAGATATAAAAGAAATAAAAGTATTACAGACTATAAAAGATGGAAAAGTATTATATAAAAATTAGGAGGGATTAGTTTGAAAGAAAAAGTTAGAAAAATGAAACCAAAATAATAGAAAAAGGACATAGTTCCCCCTTACCCCCAGA
>CALXJO010000143.1 GCA_944388645.1 uncultured Clostridia bacterium | reverse complement strand
AGAGCAGAGAATAATTGTGAAATGAATGATGAAAAATGGGCAAAAATTTTTAAAAATAAAAAAGAATTAGACAATATTCCTATTATAATAAATGCTGATTTTGGGCATACAACTCCAATTTTCACTTTTCCTGTAGGTGGATATGCAAAAGTAAAAGCAAATAAAGAAATTAAAATAGCAATAAAAGATTAGTAAAGGAAAGTTTGATTTTTCTAAATTTTATGATTTTGAAGGAAAAATTCTATAAATAATTGGTGATAAAACTTTAAAAAGGAAGTGATTGGAAAAGAACTTCCTTTTTAATATATTTTATGGTACAATTTAACAAATATTAAAATTTTTTAGATAGAAAGGGGAACTTGTGAATAAATATAAAATATTAATATTTGATTTGGATGACACATTAATAGATAATTTAGAAAATGTTAAATATGCTTTTAAAATAATGATTAAATCAAAGAATGAAGAATATAATGAAGAAAATTTTATAAGGTGGTATCAAATAGATAAAAAATTTTGGCATGATTGGCAAGATGGAAAGATTACATTACCAGAACATTTAAAAGGTGAAACAGGAAAAAAGAGTAACGAATTTTTAAATTGGTTAAGAGCACAAAGAATATTAATATATTTTAATAATGAAGTGAATTTGGATGAAGCAATAAATCTAAATAATATTTATATGGATGCTTTAACTGAAAATGTAAATGCGATAGATGGAGCTTATGAAACATTAGAGTATTTATCTAATAAAGGCTATTACATTATAATAGCCACTAATGGTCCCAAAGTTGCTACTAGAGATAAATTATTAAAAATAAACTGCATAAATTTTGTAAATGAAATCTTGTCAGCAGATATGTTTGGTTATATGAAACCTAATAAAGAATTTTTCGATGGAATTGAAAAAACTTTAAACAATTACAACATAGAAGATTACTTGATAATTGGAGATTCATTAAAGTCTGATGTTGGATTCGCGATGAGATGTAATTTTGATAGTTGTTGGTTTAATAAAAATAATGATAAAATAGATGATAAATATAAACCAACTATGACTATAAATAAATTAAGAGAGTTAATAGAAATATTATAAAATAAATTGCATACCGATAAAAACTCGACAAAAAATGAAAAAAGACAACATACGATTTAATATAGGAGATTAGAATATGAGAGATTATTATAAATGGTGTTTGGAATTACAAGAAAATTGGAAACAAAAAAATGTAGATGACATAGTTAATTTATTTGACGAAAAAGTGGAATATTATGAGACGCCAATACAGAAAATTAATACTATTAAAGAAATTAGAAAAATGTGGGAAGAGATAGAAGGACAAAATACAAGCAATATTGACTTCAATATACTATGTGAAAATGATGAGTGTTGTATTGTTAACTTTATTTTGAAAGATACAATATCATATGACATGATATATCAAATAAAATTAAATGAGAACAATAAATGTATATTTCTAAAACAATGGTATATGGAGGTGTAGAAATGAATTATTGTTTTTTATGTAATGATTTTCTTGTCCAATATAAAAATACAAATGATATAAAAACATCAATAAAAAATTATATTTATAATAATTATAATACTTTGAAAGATATTTATTTCGAACCAAAGAAAATAGAAAAAGACAAAATAGAAGAAATTATAAAGAGTAGAGATTATCAAAAAGTATTATTAGATACAATTACAAATTTGAATAATATTAATTTAAATGAGGTTTTTGCAAATATAATAAATGAACTAGGAAACATATTAAATTATAAGAATATCGATAAAAAAGTATATGTAATTATAGGATTAAATACTACTACAATATATTCTACAAAGTATAAAAACGAAGATATTACTGTTATACTCCTAGAATCAACTTTGGGATTAGAAGAAAATATCAAAATGCTACTTGCCCATGAATACACACATTGGATTAGAGAAAAAGAAATAAAACATGATATATTTGAACAATGTATTGGAGAAAGATTTGTTACTGAAGGAATAGCATGTAATTTTTCAGAAGAAGTGGTACCTAATAAGCCAAAAAGTTATTATACAATAGTTCCTAATACTACAGTTGAATGGGTAGAAAATAATATAGAAACTATAGATAAATTTGTTGAACCAGAATTAGATAAAAATAATATGATGTATGATTTTTTCTATATGTTTGCAAAAACGAAAATACCTAATATGCCTGTAAGGACAGGATATGTTTATGGATATATAAAAGTAAAAGAGTATATGAGGAAGAATAATTTAAAAATAAAAGATATTATAAAATCAGATTGGAGAGTAGTGTTAAATGGACAAACCTATAAGAAAAGCAGTTAGGTGCTATTTAGTAAAAGATAATAAAGTAGTGGTGACAAAATATAAGGAAGGAAAGAAAAAAGCAGGGTATTATGACATACCAGGTGGCAAAATTGAAGGAGAAGAAACTCCAGAACAGACAGCTATAAGAGAAATGAAAGAGGAAACAGGACTTAAAATAAAAAACTTAAAATATAAAGGAAATATGATAATTGAATATCCAAATAGAATATTTGATTTTGAAGTGTTTATATGTAAT
>CALXJO010000142.1 GCA_944388645.1 uncultured Clostridia bacterium | reverse complement strand
TAGAATTTCATTATAGAATTCTTTCCTTTGTTTCTCACCTTTTTCTATTCTGTTAAATATTTTTCCATCTTTTAAGAAAAATATTTTCTCACAATAACTTGCAGATAGAGGGTCATGAGTTACCATTAAAATTGTAGCTTTCATTTTTTTATTCATATCTTCCATAACTTCTAAAAGCTGTCTTGCAGACTTAGAATCTAGACTTCCTGTTGGCTCATCTGCTAAGATTATTTTGGGTGAGTTTATTATTGCTCTACAACAGGCGCACCTTTGTTTCTGCCCACCTGATACTTGGTATGGATATTTATTTAATACATCTTCTATTCCTAGTTTTTTTGCTATTTCTTTTGTTTTTATATCAATATCTTTTGCGTTTACTTTATTTATTGTAAGAATTAATGCTATATTTTCTTCAATTGTAAGTGTATCTAATAGGTTAAAATCTTGAAAAATAAAGCCTAGATTTTCTCTTCTAAATTTTGCAATTTTTTCTGGCTTTATTTCTGTAATATCTTGGTCTTCTAAATAAATATGCCCAGCACTTACATTATCTATTGTTGCAATACAATTAAGTAATGTTGTTTTTCCGCTTCCGCTTGCTCCCATAATGCCAATAAATTCCCCTTCAGCGACCTCAAAGCTTATTCCATCTATGGCTTTTGTAATGTTTTCTTTATTGCCATAGTATTTTTGTATTTTTTCTACTTTTAAAATGTTTTTCAAAATAATCACTCCTATTCTTTGTGTTTGATTATATTATAAATTGATTTTTAAACTCTTCATATAGAAGTGCCTTAATTTTATCTTACAGTTCTGTAAGATTTATTTTAATAATTCCTTCTTTGGAATGATTAATTTAATTGTTGTATATTCATTTTCTACACTTTGTGCTGTTATGTCCATTCCTAGTTCTTTGCTAAGTCTTTTACATAGATACAAACCTATTCCAGTTGACCTTTTACTGTTTCTCCCATTTGTACCTGTAAAGCCTTTATCAAATATTCTATCTAACTCGCTTTTCTTAATTCCAATTCCATTATCTTTAACTTGTAAAATCACATTATCTTTTTGCTCTGCCACCTCTATATATACTACTGCATCTTTTTCCTTTTTGTATTTAATGCTATTTATCATTATCTGATTTAAAATAAATTCTAACCATTTTTCATCAGTGTATGCCATCACATCAATATTTTTTAATTCTACTCTCATGTTGTTTTGAATCATTATTTTCTTGTTTCGAGAAATCACTTTACTTACAACTTCTGCTAAATCTACTTTTCTTATCATGAAGTCATTTGATACATTATCAAGCCTTGCATAAAATAAAACTTGCTCTACAAAATTGTTTATTTCTTCTACTTCATCTTCTATCTTATCTGTAATTTCAGACTTATTGTTTTCACATAATAATTTAGCTGATGTAATTGGAATTTTTATCTCATGTACCCAGCTTTCTATGTACTCTTTATAATCTTTTTGAATCTCTTTAACTCTGTTTACATTTTCAAGCATAGATTTATTACTTCTAGCTAAAATTCTGTAATAAGCTAGATTTTCCTCTCTTTTAGGCTTGTCCATAACCTCTGAAATTAAATATTTTTCATTTAGATTATCTAATATATTATTTATGCCTTTTATGTATTTATTTTTTCTTATAAATGTTATTATAAATGTTACAATAAATAATACAGATGATATTAATAACATAAAAATAGTAACATTATTATTTACTTGCATTGCATTTAAATATAAAAGTATAATTAAGCAATATACTATAAATATTAATATGTAATTAATTTTATCTTTAACATATTTCCAAAAATTCATATCTTATAACCTAAACCTCTCTTTGTTTCTATTAAATCCTCTACTCCTAAATCTTTTAACTTTTCTCTTAACCTAGTTATTATTACACTTAAATTATTATCATCTGCATAAACTTGGTTATCCCATAAATAATCTATAATTTCATTTCTTGATACTATTTTATCTTTATTTTTGAATAAATAATATAAAGTTTTTAGTTCAGTTTTAGTTAATTCTATTTCATGTGAGTTGTATGTAACAGTAGATTTTAAAACATCTAAAACTATATTTTTATATTCAATTTTGCTCTCCTGATTTTGGTTTGAATACACTCTGTTTAATAGATTTTGGATTCTTGCAAGAAGTATTGGAATATTATAAGGTTTTTCTATATAATCATCTCCACCTAGCATAATTCCATTTAACTCGTCTATTGTATTGTTTCTACTAGTTACAAAAATAATTGGAACTTTAGACTTTGCTCTTATTTTTTTACAAATCTCATAGCCATTTTTATTTGGCAAATTAATGTCTAATAATACCAAATGAGGATTATATTTTAGTATCTCTTCTTCTATAGATAAAACTCCATCCTTTCCATCACATGAAAAATCAGTTATTAATTCTACTTCATAGCCCACATTTTTTAATAATATAGACAATTCTTCTCTTATCTCTTTATCATCTTCAACAATAATAATCTTATATGCCATAAAAAATCCTTCCTTCTCCAACCTTTGTCAGAAACTTTCGCCCATTAGGGACGCTCTTTTTTGGGCGATATTGTGTTATTTTACTTTTATACTATAACATAATTATGCA
>CALXJO010000141.1 GCA_944388645.1 uncultured Clostridia bacterium | reverse complement strand
GAAAGAAAATTACCACCTCAAAGTAATGGAAATATTGTTCAAAATCTTATTCTTGAAAATAGGGAGAAATTAACAATTACAGGAGTTGTAGATGTTTTAAGCTTTGATGACCAGATTGTAATTGTTGAAACAGAATTAGGAATGCTTACAATTAAAGGAGAAGATTTAAGAATAAATAAATTAAGTATTGATAGTTCAGAAGTAATAATTGAAGGTGAAGTATTTAACTTAGGTTACAGTGATAATGATATTTCTAAAAAGAATAATGTAAGTATTTTAGGTAAAATATTCAAATAGTTAAGAGATGAGGAATTATATGGATAATCCTATTAATCAAGTGTATTTATTTATTGTTTATTTATTATGTGGAATAGCTATTGGCATATTTTTTGATATTTTTAGGGTATTAAGAAGATCTTTTAAAACACCTGATGTAGTTACTTATATAGAAGATGTAATATTTGGAGTACTTACCGGAGTTTTTTTAATAATTATGTTATTTGTGCTTAATAATGGTGAACTGAGATTTTACATATTTATAGCTATCACTTTAGGCCTTGCAATATATTTTTTAACTATAAGCAAATTTTTTATAAAAATAAATGTAAAAATTTTAACTACAATAAAAAATAGTATATTAAAAATATTATCAATTATATTTTATCCTATAAATATGTTCTTAAATTTTCTTAAAAAACACGTATTACAAGTTGTTTTAAAACCTTTTAGAATATTAACAATTAATATGAAAGGATTTTGCATTAAAAATCTAAAAAAAGCAAAAAATTCTAAAAAAATACAAAAAAATAAGAAGGATTTTAAAAAATAATGTAGAAAAATATAATGTAAGGTATTATATTTAATTTTGGAGATAATCATATGAAAAAAATTTATAAAAATATATTAATAATAGCGTTTTTCATTTATTTTATTGTAACTGTAATTTCACAACAAAAAACGCTTAATCAATATAAAACAGAAGCTGCTACTTATTCAAAAGAATTAGAAGAAGTTCAAAATACTAATGAAGAACTAACAAAGACTAAGGAGAATGTAAATTCACCTGAGTATATTGAAGAAGTGGCTAGAGAAAAATTAGACATGTATTTACCTAATGAAAGAGTTTATATAGATATGACAAAATAGAAAGAAAGTATATATTTACTTTCTTTTTCTTGATTTTTATCTAAATTTTGTATATAATCATATATATTATAATTATTTATATCAATGTACTAATTAATATCTTTATTAAATTCCAATATAAATAGAAATATATAAATAGAATATGGAGGATTTTTTTATGGACGATTTATCAAATTATACTTTGGTTGAATTGCGTCAACTTGCCAAAGAAAAAGGACTTAAGAATGTTACAAAATTAAAAAAAGACGAATTAATAGAAGAACTTACAAAAATAAAATCTGAAGAAACTGTAGCAGCAAATAATACAAGATTTCAAATTGATGAAGGTGCGAGAGACGATTCAGATTTAGCATATAAGCTTACAAATAGTGATGACTTTATTGCAGAAGGTGTTTTAGAGGTATTACCAGATGGTTATGGCTTTTTAAGAGGAGAAAATTATTTATCAAGCCCAAAAGATGTATATATTTCTCCTGTGCAAATTAGAAGATTTAAATTAGATAATGGTGATAAGATAAAAGGTATTGCTAGGCTTCCAAAAGAAGGAGAGAAGTTCCCAGCTCTTATATTTGTTGGTGAAGTAAATGGAGATGCTCCAGAATCAGCATATAGAAGGAAAAAGTTTGATGATTTAATTCCTATATATCCAGAAGAAAAAATTAAATTAGAAACAGTTCCAAATGAATATGCAATGAGAATGATAGATTTAATTTGTCCAATTGGAAAAGGACAAAGAGGAATGATTGTTGCTCCTCCTAAGGTTGGAAAAACAACATTATTAAAGAAAATTGCAAACAGCATTTCTACAAATCATCCTGAAATAGTATTAATAGTATTATTAATTGATGAAAGACCAGAAGAGGTTACAGATATGAAAAGATCAATTAATGGTGATGTTATTTATTCAACTTTTGATGAATTACCAGAGCATCATGTAAAAGTTGCAGAAATGGTTTTAGAGAGGGCAAAAAGATTAACAGAGCAGGGAAAAGATGTAGTTATTTTATTAGATAGTATTACAAGACTTGCAAGAGCTTATAACTTAGTAATGCCAGCATCTGGTAGAACCTTATCTGGAGGACTAGATCCAGCCGCATTACATAAACCTAAAAAATTCTTTGGAGCAGCTCGTAATATTGAAAATGGAGGCAGTTTAACAATTCTTGCAACTGCATTAATAGAAACTGGAAGTAGGATGGATGATGTTATCTTTGAAGAATTTAAAGGCACTGGAAATATGGAAGTTCATTTAGATAGATCTCTTTCTGAAAAAAGAATATTTCCCGCTATTGATATTAATAAGTCAGGAACAAGAAGGGAAGAGAAGCTACTTTCTCCAGAAGAATTAAAT
Source organism: uncultured Clostridia bacterium (assembly GCA_944388645.1). Taxonomy (GTDB): domain Bacteria; phylum Bacillota; class Clostridia; order TANB77; family CAG-508; genus CAG-245. Next base: position 141 of record CALXJO010000141.1, on the reverse strand, counting down.
ATTGTTTTTGCTTTAAGAAGAGCAATGTCAAATATGCCTGTTGCTGAAGTAACTGAACAAATAATAAATCAAATGGTTTTAACAAAAAATAATGCAGAATTTATAGAGAAAATGAAAAAAATATTACCTAATATGAAATAG
>CALXJO010000140.1 GCA_944388645.1 uncultured Clostridia bacterium | reverse complement strand
GAAATTGCTAATAAAATTAAAGAAAAAGGCGGAAGCTTATACCTAGTTGGTGGAGCAGTTCGAAATAAATTTTTGAATTTAGAAATACATGATGAAGATTATTGTGTTTGTGGTTTAACAGAAGAAGAATTTATAAAATTGTTTCCTAATGCTAAACCAAGAGGAAAGGCTTTTAAGGTATTTGATTTAGATGGAAAAGAATTTGCTTTAGCTAGAAAAGATGTAAAAAAGGGTTTAGGACATAAAGATTTTGAGATACAATCTAATCCAAATATAACAATTGAAGAAGATTTATATCGTAGAGATATAACAATTAATTCAATAGCAGAAAATGTATTAACCAAAGAAATAATAGATCCATTTAATGGAATTAAAGATATACAAAATAAAATAATTCGAGCAACAAGCTTAAGTTTTAAAGATGACCCATTAAGAGTTTATAGAGTGGCAAGGTTTGCAAGTCAGTTAGAATTTAATGTAGATGTAGAAACAATAAAACTAATGAAATCTATGAAAAGTGAACTTAGCACACTTTCTAAAGAAAGAGTATTTGAAGAATTAAAAAAAGCTTTAGCAACAGATAAGCCATCAATATTTTTTGAAGTTTTAAGAAAAGCAGATGTACTTGATGCTCATTTTAAAGAAATAAATGACCTAATAGGAGTATTGCAACCAGAAAAATATCATCCAGAAGGTGATGCATATAATCATACAATGCTTGTACTAGACTATGTATCACAAAACACAAAAGATTTAAGCATAAGGTTTTCAGCTCTTGTTCATGATTTAGGAAAAGGCTTAACTCCAAAGAAGGAATACCCGCATCATTATGGACATGAAGATAAAGGAGTTGCTTTAGTCGGAACTTTAGGAAATAGAATTGGCGCAAAAAATGAATGGATTAAAGCTGGAAAAGTTGCATGTAGAGAACACATGAGAGGTGGAATATTCTATAAGATGAAGCCTTCTACAAAAGTAGATTTTATAGAAAGAGTTTCTAAAACAAAACTAGGGCTAGATGGTTTGCAATTAATAGTAAATGCAGATAAACTAAGTGGAGGAAGGATTCCTCAAGGAAATTTTAACTTTGCAGATATTGGTAAAAAATGTTTAGAAGAAGTAAACGGAGATTTTATTAAACAAAAGTATAATATAAAAGAGGGAATAGAATTTTATAAAATTTTAAGACAAGAAAGAATAGAATGGATTAAGCAATTGCATTTTGATATGTAAAATGCTATAATCTTACATGTATAAAGGAGGAACAGCAATGAATGTATTAGATACATTAGAAGAAAGAGGATATGTAGAACAAATTACAGACGAAGAAGATTTAAGAAAATTATTAGAAGATAATAAATGTGTACCATTTTATATTGGAATAGACCCAACAGCAGATAGCTTACATGTTGGACACTTTGTTTCATTAATGGTAGCATCTTATATGCAAAAAGCAGGACACAAACCAATAATACTAGTTGGAGGAGGAACTGCAACAATAGGTGATCCTTCTGGAAAAACTGATATGAGAAGAATGATGACAAGAGAAGAAATAAACCATAATGTTGAATGTATAAAAAAACAAGTAAGTAAGTTTGTAAGTTTTGAGGGAGATAATGGAGCAATCATAGTAAATAACGCAGATTGGTTATTAGACTTAAAATATGTTGACTTTATGAGAGACATAGGCTCATTATTTTCTGTAAATAAAATGCTTTCAGCAGAGTGTTATAAAAACAGAATGGAAACAGGATTAACATTTTTTGAAATGGGTTATATGTTAATGCAATCTTATGACTTTTTACATCTATATAATGAATATGGCTGTAAATTACAAATGGGTGGTAATGACCAATGGTCAAACATCATAGGTGGAGTAAATTTAATCAGAAAAGTAGGTCATGAAGATTCTTTTGGATTAACATTTAAACTTCTTACAACAAAAGAAGGAAAGAAAATGGGTAAAACTGAAAAAGGAGCTCTATGGCTAGATAAAGAAAAAACATCACCATATGAATTTTATCAATATTGGAGAAATGTTGCAGATACAGATGTTAAAACCGTTTTATGTATGCTTACATTTTTAAGTATGGACGAAATAAACAAACTAACTAATGTAGAAGGCGAAAAGATAAATGAAGCTAAAAAAATAGCAGCATTTGAGATTACAAAATTAGTTCATGGAGAAGAAGCTGCAAAAGAAGCAGAACAAGCAGCAGAAGCCTTATTTAGCGGAAAAGGCACTGCAGAAAACATGCCAACTGTAGAAATAGAAGCAGACTCATCAATTTTAGATGCAATTATATCTGCAGGATTTGCTAGTTCAAAAGGACAAGCAAAAACACTAATTGCACAAGGTGGAATAACACTAAATGAAGAAAAAGTAACAGATATTCAATTAAAAATAAATTCAGACATTTTAAAAGAAGAACCAATTTTAAGAAAAGGAAAGAAAAGCTATTGCAAACTAATAAAAAAATAAAATTATTAATAGATTCAAGAATTAGAGAAGAAGAATATGATTATTTAACAAGGTATTTTTATGTAATAAAAATACCTTTATCTAATGATGTCTATGAGCAAATATCAGGACATAGTGATATATTCTATTGCAAAATAAATAATAAAATAATATGTGCACCAAATGCTCCAATAATA
>CALXJO010000139.1 GCA_944388645.1 uncultured Clostridia bacterium | reverse complement strand
GCAGAAACAGAAGAAGAATACAATAACTTCGTAGAAAACGCAAAAACATCATCATTATACGATACTGGTATATCCGCTCAATACGAAGATCCATTAATAACACTAATTACTTGTTCATATCATGTACAAGATGGAAGATTTGTTGTAATAGGAAGAAAAAAATAATTCGCTCAAGAGGGAGGCCCTTTTTGGGCGAAATGTTGTAAAAGCGCATTTAATATGTTAAAATATAAGTGTCATAAAGGAGCTAAAGGTAATGGGAAAGCCAATGAAGATGGCAATTAATGTTATCATTTGCCATTTGCTTTTTAGGGTAAAATATCAAAATTTAACTGAATTAGAGAATTTAAATAGATGTGTTATTTGTCCAAACCACACTAGTATTTTTGATCCTTTTTTTATTTATCCAAAAACAGATAATTTGCATATTATGGCAAAAGCAGAGATATTTAAAAATAAGCTTTTGGCTAAGCTTTTCTTACATTATAATGTTTTCCCAGTGGATAGAAATAAAGTAGATGTAAAAAGTACTTTAACTGCTACCAATATTTTTAAAGAAAATACTGGTAATGTTCAATTTTTAATATTTCCAGAGGGCAAGGTAATTAAGAAAAATGAACCTATTGGAAAGGTTAGAAATGGAGCTGTTTTTGTAGCTGGTACAGCAAATGTTCCAATTCTTCCAGTTTATATTTCTAGAAATGTAAGACCATTTAGGAAGATAACTGTAACTTTTGGAAGACCCATGGAAATAGATAAAGAAATATTGGAGAGTAAAGATATAATAAGAGAGAAGAGTAAAGAGCTTTTAGATAATATTTATAAACTTAAGGAGGAACAAGATGAAAGAAAAAACATTTAGAGATTTAGGATTAGATGAAGGAGATAAATATTTAAATAAATTATCTACAGAATATGATTTAGGTGAATTAGATAAATTATTAGGAACTAGTGAAGATGAAAAACTAAGAGAAGAAAAGATGAAAGAGATAAAAGATAAAATCTAATTTGTGCTTAAGGAAAAATGGAAAGGAAAGAATGAAAAAATGAACAATATTCCAGTAAAAAAGAACGAAGAATATGTTGTAGAAATTTTAGATAATGGATTTGGAGGAGAAGGTATTGCAAAAATAGAGGGTTTCACAATATTTATTCCAAATGCTATTAAAGGAGAAAAATGTGAAATTTTAATTGTAAAAGTATTAACCAGCCATGCATATGGAAAATTATTAAAAATAATACAAGCTTCTCCTGAAAGAGTAGAGGTTGATTGTGCAACATATAAAAGATGTGGTGGTTGTGATTTAAGACATATGACTTATGAAAATACTTTGGAGTTAAAGAAAAATGCAGTTCAAAGTTTAGTAAATAAAAGTCTAAAACAAAAAGTAGAAGCACAAAAAACAATTGGAATGGAAAATCCTTTTTATTATAGAAACAAAGCACAATATCCTTTAGGATTAGACAAAGATGGAAATCCAGCATGTGGAATATTTGCACAAAGAACACATACAATTATTCCAATTGATAAATGTTTTATTCAAACAGAAATATCACAAGAAATTGCAAAAACAATTTTAGAATTTATAAAAGAAAACAATATTTCTGTTTATAATGAAGAAAACCAAACAGGATTATTTAGACATATTGTTGTAAAAGTTGGAAAGTATACGAATGAAGTTATGTGTATTTTAGTTATAAATGGCAAAAACTTTCCTAAAGAAGAGAAGCTTGTAGAACTTCTTTGTAATAAACATAAAAATATAAGAACAATTGTAAAAAATATAAATGATAAGAACACAAATGTAATTCTAGGAAGAGAGAACATAAATCTATATGGAGAAGGATACATAGAAGACAAATTAGGTGATTATACATTTAAAATATCGCCATTATCATTTTATCAAATAAATCCAGTTCAAGCAGAAAGGTTATATAATATTGCAATTGAGTCAGCAAACTTAAATAAAGAAGATATATTATTTGACCTTTATTGTGGAATTGGTACAATAGGCATATTTGCATCAAAATATGTTAAGAAAGTTTATGGAATTGAGATAGTTGAGCAAGCAATTAAAGATGCAAAAGAAAATGCAAAAATGAATGATATACAAAATATAGATTTTATAGTAGGGGACGTAGAGCAGGCTTTTGATGAACTTATAAACAAAAAGAACATAATACCTACTGCAATAATAGTAGATCCTCCAAGAAAAGGTTTAGATGATAGAACGATAGAGAATATAATTAAGGTGAGTCCTAATAGATTAGTGTATATTAGTTGTAATCCTGCAACAATGGTAAGAGATTTAGCAAAATTAGAAGATACATATACAATAACAAAAATACAACCTGTAGACATGTTCCCATACACAAAACATGTGGAGTGTATAGCAGTGCTAACACAGAAAAATCATGGGGTATAATAATTTGAAATATCAAAAATATATAGCATAGAAAATAATAAAACCTATGCTATATATTTTACAAATATTGTAAAATATATTGAATCTATTTAAGAAATATGATACAATACAAATGTTCGTATAAAGAGATAAAAAATAGCAAGAATTTAATTTATAGGAGGTGATATAAATGAAGTTGGAAGAATACAAATCAGGCAATTATATAAAAATGAATGATTACAAAGCATTTATTC
>CALXJO010000138.1 GCA_944388645.1 uncultured Clostridia bacterium | reverse complement strand
GGATCTTTTTTCTTAGCCATATTATCACTCCTATTTTAAATTCTGCAACTATAATATCATAAAAATTTGTGTTTGTCAAACAAAAGTTTGCATATTTTAATATTTTTTATAATTAATTTCTTATTTATGAAAATTTATATATTTTGGAGAATTTTTCGTCTTCGCGCAGAAGTTTGGAGCGTAAGCTCCAGCAAGAAGTGATAAAATTCGAAAAAATATATAAATTTTCTATAAAATATAATAATAAAAAAGAGTTAGTCTTCCCATTCTAGTAAATAGTCATATACTTTTACTGTGTCTCCTTCTTTTACACCAGCTTCCTTAAGCTTTTGATTTACTCCTAGTTCATTAAGTTTTTTCTGGAAGTAATATAATGATTCATTATCTTCCATATTTACCTTTCTCATTAATTCTCTTATTGCTGGTCCATCTACAACATACATATCTGGTTCTTTTTTGATTGTAAATGGTTCTTCTTCCTTTAATTTATAAACTTTCTCTGTTTGTGTTTTTTCTACTAGAACTTCTTTAGGAAGTGTTTTTAGAATTTTAGAAACTGCTACCATAAGTTCTTTTATGCCTTCTCCTGTTGCAGCTGATATTTTATAGATTTCCATATTTTTTTCTTTTGCAAGTTTTTCTAATTTTTCATATAAAGAAGAATCTTGCATACTATCTATTTTGTTAGCTACTATTATTTGCTTTCTTTGGGCAAGTTTTGGGCTATATTCTTTTAGTTCTTTATTTATCACATAAAAGTCTTCTACTGGATCTCTTCCTTCTGATGCAGAAACATCAATTACGTGTAATAATAATCTTGTTCTTTCTATATGTCTTAAGAATTGAGTACCAAGACCTGCTCCAGCACTTGCTCCTTCAATAAGCCCTGGAATGTCTGCAATTACAAAACTATCTCCATACTCTGGTTTTACAACTCCTAAGTTTGGTTCTAGTGTTGTAAAATGATAATCTGCAATTTTAGGTCTCGCAGCTGTTACTACTGATAATATGGTAGATTTACCTACACTTGGGAAACCTATTAATCCAACATCTGCTAAAAGTTTTAGCTCTAGTATTAGTTCTTTTTCTTCTCCTTCTTCTCCACCACCTGCAAATCTTGGTGCTTGTCTAGTAGATGTAGCAAAATGAGAGTTTCCTTTTCCTCCTTTGCCACCATGAAGAATTAATTCTTTTTGTCCTTTTTCAGATAAATCTGCTAAAATTGCTCCAGTCTTGGCATCTTTTATTATTGTTCCAATTGGAACTTTTATATAAAGGTCTTCTCCGCTCTTTCCAGACTTGCGAGCTCCTTCTCCATTATTTCCATTTTGTGCTTTAAATTTTTTCTTATATCTAAAGTCTATTAATGTATTAGCATCAGGGTTTACTATAAAATATATATCTCCACCTTTTCCGCCATCACCGCCATCAGGGCCTCCTGCTGCTATATATTTTTCTCTTCTAAATGATATAGCACCATTTCCACCATTTCCAGCTTTAGCATAAATTTTTGCATAATCTGTAAACATTTTTATCTCCTTCTAATAATCTAATTTCATGGCTTTTTTTACTTTAACCATAGTTTGTTTTGCAACTTTTCTTGCATTTTCTGTTCCTGCCATTAATATGTCCATTACTTCTTTTGGTCTTTCTTCATAATAATGTCTTTTTTCTCTTATTGGGCTTAATGCTGAATTTATTTCTTCTATAAGTTGTTTTTTACAAGCAACACATCCTCTTTTTCCGGCTTTACATTCTTCACAAACATTTCTGCATGTATCTTCATTTGAAAAAAGTTTATGATAATAATAAACCATACAAACATCTGGGTTTCCTGGGTCATCTTTTTTAATTCTTTCAGGGTCTGTTACTGCTCCCATTACTTTTTCTTTTATTGTGTCTAAATCGTCTGATAAATATAACGCATTTCCTAAAGATTTTCCCATTTTAACATTTCCATCTAAGCCTTTTATTCTTGGACTTTTACTTAATACTGCTTTTGGCTCTACTAAAGTTTCTCCATATATTGAATTAAATTTTCTTACTATTTCTCTACATTGCTCAATTAATGGAAGTTGGTCTTCTCCAACTGGAATTAGCTCTGCTTCAAATGCTGTTATATCTGCAGCTTGACTTACAGGATAACCTAAAAAGCCATATGTAACACTTTCTCCAAATAGCTCTCTTTTTTGTGCAATTTCTGTTTTTACAGTTGGGTTTCTCTCTAATCTTGCTATTGTAACTAAGTTTGAATAAAATACAGTAAGTTCTGCAACTTCAGGTATTAATGACTGAATATATATTGTACTTTTATTAGGGTCTATTCCACATGATAAATAATCCATGGCTACTTCTAATACATTTTTTCTTACTTTTTCTGGATTATTAAAATTATCTGTTAAAGCCTGAACATCTGCAATTAAAATATATGGTTCATATTCTCCAGAATTCTGCATTTTTATTCTATTTTGTAAAGAACCTATATAATGACCAATGTGTAATCTTCCTGTTGGTCTATCTCCTGATAAAAATCTTTTCTTTTCCATAACTTACATCATTCCTTCCATTAGTTACAAATTTAATTTTAAAAGCTTGAATTTTTAACTTGTACTTGCTAGTTATATTTTTTAACATTTATGTTTTATATTATATACGATTTCCCTTTAATTTACAAG
>CALXJO010000137.1 GCA_944388645.1 uncultured Clostridia bacterium | reverse complement strand
TAAAACAAGAAATAGAAACAGGAAAGTGCGAAAATGAATTATAGAAAAATAAATGTCTACCTTAAACAAGATAGACAATTATTTTTATTTATTTACAATTTGTTTTAATTCATCAATATCTTTGCTTAGATTTTCTTTTTCTACTGCTAGTTTTTCTTTACGTTGAATGCTTAAATTGTCTTTAGCAACAGCCATTAGAAGTTTAATTCTGTTAGTTTGATTTGCCTCACTTGCACCTGGGTCATAATCTATAGCAGCAATATTAGCGTAAGGGAATTGGTCTCTTATTGTTTTTATAACGCCTTTTCCAACAACATGGTTTGGTAAGCATGCAAATGGTTGTACACAAACAATATTAGGAATACCATGCTCAATATATTCAATCATTTCTGCAGTTAAGAACCAGCCTTCACCAGTTTGATTTCCAATAGATAATATATCTTTAACTTTAGTTTCTAATTCCCATATATCGCAAGGTTGTAGATAACCCTTCTTAGAATTTGCCAAAGCAATTCTTTCATCTTTCTCTAATATATCTATTAACTTAATAGCCAATTTAAATATTTTAGCTTTAAATTTATCTGTTTTAATTAATGTATTAAATGTAATCTTATGAGTAGCCATAAATTTAACAAATCCCATAAAGTCTGGAAGAACAACCTCTGCACCTTCTTGCTCTAATTTATCTGCTACAAAATTATTTCCAAATGGGTGATATTTTATTAACACTTCTCCAACAATACCAACCTTAGGCTTTTCAACTGAAGTATCAAGTTCAATCTTTTCAAAATCCTCAACCATATCATAGATACTTTGCTTAAATTCAGCCATAGATGAGTGCTCTAAAAGCTTCTTACATTTTTCCATCCAAGTATCATATAATTTTTGAGTTTCACCTTTATGTACTTCATAAGCCCTATTCTTTGTAAGCATTTTCTGTAGTAAATCACCATATACAACAACTTTCAATAACTTTTCAATAAGTTTTGGTGTTATCTTAAATCCAGGCATTTTCTCCATACCAACAACATTGAAAGATATAACTGGTATATCAGCAAATCCTGCATCTTTTAATGCCTTACGAATAAATCCAATATAATTTGTTGCTCTACAGCCACCACCTGTTTGAGACATTATTAAAGCTGTTTTATTTAAATCATATTTTCCAGATTCCAATGCTTCAATCATCTGACCAGTAACCAATATTGAAGGATAGCAAGCATCATTATTTACATATTTTAATCCTGTTTCAACAGTATGATCTGTACAATTTCTTAATAATTCTACATTATATCCACAAGACTTAACAGCTGTTTCAATAAGTTCAAAATGAATTGGAGCCATTTGAGGAATTAATATTTTATAATCTCTCATATCTTTAGTAAATATTTTCTTCTTAGCTGTATAATCTCCATCACCATTAGCTTCAATCTTATCCTTCTCTCTTTTATTCATACTAGCCAAAAGAGAACGAATACGAATTCTAACAGCTCCTAAATTATTAACTTCATCTATTTTTATTAAAGTATACATTTTATTAAAGCTTGATAAAATCTCTTCAACCTGATCTGTTGTAACTGCATCCACACCACAACCAAAAGAGTTAAGCTGTACAAGCTCAAGATTATCATGTTTACCAACAAAATCTGCGGCAGCATATAATCTAGCGTGATATACCCATTGATTTACAACTCTTAAAGGAGCTTTGGCCTCTGTAAGATTTGCAATACTATCACCAGTAATAACAGCTAAACCAAGACTTGTAATTAAAGTATCTATACCATGATTAATTTCAGGGTCTATATGATAAGGACGTCCAGCCAAAACAATACCTTTTAAATGATTTTCATCTAGATATTTAACAGCTTTTAATCCTTCTGCATGAATATCTTCTCTACAATGCCTATACTCTTCCTCGGCTTTTTGAGCAGCATTTAATAGTTCTTTCTTTGTAAAATTATATTTCTTAAATTCAGGTAACTCTAAAATAGTTTTGGCAAGTGTTTTAGGCTCAAAAGGTAAGAAAGGATTTAAGAAAGTTACATCATCAGCTTTTAATTCTTCAACATTATTCTTTAAAACTTCTGAATAAGAAATTACAATAGGGCAGTTATAATGATTATCTGCATCCTTGTATTCTTTTCTAGAAAATGGCATACAAGGGTAGAAAATTGTTTTTATACCTTGTTGTAATAAACTAATAATATGTCCATGAGAAAGTTTTGCAGGATAGCAAACTGACTCAGAAGGCATAGATTCCATACCTTTTTCGTAAGTTTTTCTATTACTCTTTTCAGAAACTATAACTCTAAAACCTAAATTAGTTAAAAATGTGAACCAGAAAGGATAATCTTCGTACATATTTAACACTCTAGGAATTCCAATAGTTCCACGAGGAGCATCCTTTTCATCTAAAGGTTTATAATCAAATATTCTTTGATACTTATATTTTACTAAATTAGGTAATTCTTTATTTTCAGAAACAATTCCTGCACCTTTTTCACATCTATTACCAGAAATATGTTTTGTACCATTGCTAAACTTATTTATTGTTAATAAACAGTGGTTTTCGCAACCATTACAACGGACATGAGAAGCCTCAATTTTTAAATTATCAATATCTTCTATACTTGCTAAAGTAGAAACATATTCCATGTCCTTATTTGCTTCATATTGTTCTTGGGCAA
>CALXJO010000136.1 GCA_944388645.1 uncultured Clostridia bacterium | reverse complement strand
TATTTATATTTGTTGGCTATAAAAAAGGACTAGCAGGAAGTTTAATAAAATTATGTTCATTTGTAATAGCACTAATACTTGCACTAGCATTATATAAGCCTGTTGCAAATGCAGTTAAAGATAATACACAAATTGATGAAAACATTAAGAGCACAATAGTAGAAACTTTCAGACAACAAGAACAAACACAAGAAGAAAATATGCCAAAAGATTTAGTGCAAAATATAAGCAGTGAAATTGAAAATGCTACAGCAGAAGCAGTTAACAATACAGCACAAAGCATATCAGATACAATTATTAATATAGGTGCAGGAATTGTTATATTTATTGTAACAAGATTATTATTAATAATTGTAAGCATATTTGCTAAACAAATTGTAAAACTACCAATAATAGGCTTAGTAGACAAAGTAGGTGGAATTGCCTATGGCGCAGTTGAAGGAATTGTTATAATCTACATAGTATTAGGACTAATATCTTTATCAAGCTTAATATGGGTAGACAATGCTGTAGTAACAGCAATAACAAATTCAGGCATAGGTTCATTCCTATATAACAATAATATAATATTAAAAATATTCTTTTAGAAAAGCAGATATTTCATAATAAAGTTACAAATTTATATATTTTTGGAGAATTTTTCGTCTTCCCAGAAGCGATAAAATTCGAAAAAATATATAAATTTTTTTTGTGTTTGTGAATTATAAATTTATCGTGAACTATCTTTTATTATATTTTCAAGTTTTTTATTGATATTTTATTTAATGTTTGGTATACTCTCTTTATATGAAATATGGGAGTGATTATAAATTGAAAAATAATAAAAATACAAAAGAACGTAGTTCTTCTAAGAAGAAAAATGTTAAAAAAAGAAAAAATAGAACAGTAATGAAAGTAGTAGTAATCTTATTATTACTAATAATTATAGCATTAATTGCATTATTCGGTTATAGAATATATCAAAACGGTGGAGGACTTTCTGGAACTCTTGCTACCCTTTTGGGAGAAGATAGAGAAAGCTTAGAGAATCTAGAGCCAATACAAGTTTTAATAATGGGCGAAAGTGGAGTAGATGATTATAAATTAGCAGACACTATTATGATAGCTTCATATAATCCTAAAACACAACAAGCTTCATTAATGTCTATACCTAGAGATACATATGTTGGTTCTAGAAATAGAAATACAGCAACACAAAACTATCTAGCAAGTTATAAAATAAATACAGTATATAGAAGCGGAACAAACATTCCAGAAGCAATAGAAAGAATAAATGATTTAACAGGACTAGAATTAGAAAACTATGTAATAATTGATACAGATGCATTAGTAAAATTAGTAGATGCTATTGGAGGAGTTACATTTAATGTTCCAATGGACATGGATTATGATGATACTTCTCAAGATTTACACATACATCTAACAGCTGGTGAACAACTAATAGATGGTAATAAAGCAGAACAATTATTACGCTTTAGACATAATAATGATGGTTCAACATATCCATCAGAATATGGACAACAAGATTTAGGAAGAATGAGAACTCAAAGAGAATTTATAGCAGAGACACTAAGACAATCATTACAAGTAAAGAACATATTTAAGTTGAAAGAAATAATAGATATTATGGCAGAAAATGTCAAAACAAATATGCAGATTCAAGATTTAAAATCATATGTACCAAAAGCTGTAGAATTTGATGTAAACAACCTAAAAACAGGAGTATTGCCTGGAGAACCAGAAATGTGTAATGGAGTTTCAATTTATGTGGCAGATCCAGATGACACAGAGGATATAATAAATGAATTATTTTTATCAAATGAAACCCCGGCAGATACAACACAAACATCAGATACTACTACTTCACAAACAACAAGCCAAAGTAATGCCGTTACAGTAGAAGTATTAAATGGTTCAGGGTCTAGCGCAAATTTAAAAGATGTAGTAAATAAATTAAAAGAAGCAGGATACACAGTTTCAAAACAAGGAACAACAAATACAACAGCAAGAACTACAATAACAAATAGAACAAATCAAAGTAGCACAGTCACAAACGAAATAAAAGACATATTAGGTGTAGGGAATGTAACAACAGGGTCAAACAATTCAAATGTAGATATTTCAATTGTTATAGGTGAAGATTTTTAAAAGCTTTAGAGTAAAATAAATAGAGATTAATTTCTAGATTAATCTCTATTTTCTTTATCTATATTTAGGGTAAAAACCATCTAAATTTTTAGAATAATCTCTTAGTTTAGCAGCATGTTTATATCTCTTCTTTGCTCGTTTATTTTTAAATTTTAGAACCTTTGCAAACAAGAATAAGAATACAAGAACTAAACAAAGCTCTATTACAGTTTTACTCATATCAGACTTATATACAGTATGTGAAGCAAGTAAGTCACAAGAATAATCAAAACCGTCAATTGAAAAAGTAACACTTCCTAAATTTGTACCTTCTGAAATTGGAGCATACATGTTTTCTGTTAATTTAACATTAGGTGTGGTAGAAGATACATCATAATTAATAGGAACTAAAGCAGTTACATCTTCTGAATACACTAAATTTAAATTCTTACTATCATTTGTTCCACCACTGACTTCAATTTCTCTTGCAACATCACCTTTATGTGCTATAATCTCATACTTGTAGTTATTAAAACCATATTCAAATAAAGTCTTGCAATCT
>CALXJO010000135.1 GCA_944388645.1 uncultured Clostridia bacterium | reverse complement strand
ATTACTGCTGGAACTCCAATATATATTCCATCATGTCCATATTCATTTTCAAGTTTTGTAGATACTGTAAGAATTTCTTTTTCATTGTTTAAAATTGTTTTTATTAATTTTGTAAGTCCCATACCTATTCCATAATAGGTTGCTCTTTTCTTCTCTATAATTTCATATGCAGATTGTTGTACTTCTGTATATATCTCGTCTAATAGCTTTTGTGTTTCTCCTTTTTCTTTTAGAATGTCTGCTAATTTCTTGCATCCAACATAACTATGAGACCATGGAACAAATGAAGAATCTCCATGTTCACCCATTATATAAGCATGTATATTTTTACTAGATACATTTAGCCTTTTTCCTATTAAATAACGTAATCTTGCAGTGTCTAAAACCGTACCTGAACCAATTACTTTATTTCTTGGGAATCCTGATACTTTTCCTACTACATATGTCATTAAATCAACAGGATTAGATGCTATTACAAATATTCCATTAAATCCTGATTTAACAACATTTTCTGTAATTTCTTTCATTATTTTTGCATTTGTTTTTGCAAGCTCTAATCTAGTTTGTCCAGGTTTCTGGTTTATTCCAGCTGTTATTACAACAATATCAGCATCTTTACACTCATCATACTCTCCAGCTTTTATATCTATCTCTGTTGGTCCACAAGGAATTCCATGTGCTAAATCCATTGCTTCACCTTCTGCTTTGTCCTTTAAAACATCAATAAGTACCAATTCATTAATTCCACCTTGATTTACCATAGCATATGCCATGCTCATTCCTACCATTCCAGTTCCAACTAATACTAACTTTCTACTTTCAATCATAATAATTCCTCCAAATATAATATTTCCTTTTTTCCAAAGTAAATACACAAAAGTATTTAATACCATTGTGCATTTATATTTTTATTATCTTTTCTTTTGTTTCTTCTTTTTTGAATAAAAATTTGAATTTTCTTCTAATACTTGCTTATTTTCACCTTTTGAGTGTAAATAGTTTAGCCATGCATATCCAGCAAATGATACTAACACAAATACGAAATCAATTATAACACTAGTATTAAGTGCATTACGGAGCTCTGTAGACATGTCTTTTATCAATGTTATTTCACATACATGACCAACAAATAGTATTAAAAACACCATGACTGCTCCTGCTAAAAGCCAACTTCTTTGAGTATTCTTTCCGATGTATAACACCAATAACAACAGTATAATTGCCAATACTACTGTTACTGTATTTGAAAAGTTAACTATAGGCATAAAATTTTCCCCCTTTTATTTTAACTTTTGTTCAATAAATTTTGCTAAGCTTTCTGCTTTTTCTTTAATGTACTCTTGATTTTCTCCTTCTATCATAACTCTTACTAATGGTTCTGTACCAGAAGGTCTGATTAACACTCTTCCATTACCAGAAAACTCTTTTTCTAGTTCATCTATTCTAGCTTTAATTTCTGGATCTTTTTCATAATCGTACTTCTTATCAGCAGAAACTTTTGCATTTATTAATACTTGTGGATAAATTTTTATTATCTCACATAATTTTGAAACCGAAGCATTTTTCTCTAATAATATTTTTATTAGCATTAAAGATGTTAAAATTCCATCACCTGTTGGATTGTAATCTAGTAGAATGATATGTCCAGATTGTTCTCCGCCTAGATTATAACCATTTTCTAACATGTTTTCCAAAACATATCTATCTCCAACTTTGGTAGCCTCAAAGTGTATTCCATTTTCTTCTGCATACTTTCTTAATCCTAAGTTACTCATTACTGTAGCAACAAGTGTATCTTTCTTTAACTTGCCTTTTTCTTTTAGATAATTAGATATAATTGCCATGATGCAATCTCCATCAACAAGTTCTCCTTTTTCATTAACAGCTAAGCATCTGTCTCCATCTCCATCATATGCAATTCCTAGGTTACATTTATGTTCTACTACAAATTTTTGAAGGCCTTCCATATGTGTTGAACCACATTTATCATTAATATTTATTCCATCTGGATGATTGTTTATTATGTAATGTTTTATGCCTAGTTTTGTAAATACTTTTTCTGCTACACATGATGTAGCTCCATTTGCTGTATCTATTGCTACTACAAAATTTTCTTTGTCTAAATTTTCTAAATCTTCTTCAAAATTCTTTCTAAAGAAATAAACATATTCTTCTAGTAAATCTTGTCTATCTTCTGCTACACCTATTTTATCACTCATAGCAGTTAGTTCCTCGATTTTTCCTGAGTCCATTACTTCTTCTATTTCTTCTTCTAATGTGTCTGGAATTTTCATTCCTTTATTACTAAAATATTTTATTCCATTAAATTCATATGTGTTGTGAGATGCTGAAATTACAACACTTGCGTCTGCTTTAAATCTTTTTGTCAAATATGCAACTCCTGGTGTTGGTATTACTCCTAATCTTTTAACATTTGCTCCATAACTTAAAAATCCTGCAGTCATCGCTGCCTCTATAAGAGTTCCTGAAATTCTTGTATCTCTTCCAATAAATATTGTTGGAGTATGATTACTATGTTTTGATAAAACATAAGCTCCAGCTTTTGCAACTTTATAAACTAACTCTGGTGTTAATTCACTGTTTGCAATTCTTCTAATACCATCTGTTCCAAAGTATTTTCTCATCGTTTTAACTCCCTTTCATTACTAAATAAATGTACTATTTAAATACATATTATATTATATTTTTTTAACCTAAAAAAAGCAATA
>CALXJO010000134.1 GCA_944388645.1 uncultured Clostridia bacterium | reverse complement strand
TAAATATATAATTACAAGTGGTTTAAGGAGGAGGTAAATATGTCTTTTATTGAAAAAATTAAACAAAGAGCAAAAGAAGATATTAAAACAATAGTATTACCAGAAAGTGAAGATGTAAGAGTATTAGAGGGTGCTCAAATTGTATTAAAAGAAGAATTTGCTAATATTATTTTAATTGGAGACCCAGTAGAAGTTAATGAATTAGCAGAAAAAAACAACATAGATTTAACAGGAGCACAAATAATTAATCCAAAAACATTCAGTAATTTTAGTAAATATGCAAATGATTTATATGAATTAAGAAAAAATAAAGGAATGACTTTAGATACTGCAAAAGACCTATTAATGAATAATAGTAGATATTTTGCTACAATGATGGTAAAAGAAAAAGATGCAGATGGATTTGTATCTGGTGCATGCCATGCAACATCAGACACATTAAGACCTGCACTTCAAATACTTAAAACAGCTCCAGGAACAAAACTTGTATCAGCATTTTTTGTTATGGTACTTCCTGATAAAGAATTTGGGGAAGATGGTGTGTTCATTTTTGCAGATAGTGGTTTAAATGAATATCCAGATGCAGATGCTTTATCAGAAATTGCTATATCATCTGCAGAAAGTTTTAAAGAACTTATAGGAGACGAACCTAGAGTTGCAATGCTTTCATATTCAACTCATGGAAGTGCACACTCACCATTAACAGAAAAAGTAGTAGAAGCTACTAAATTACTTAAAGAAAAAAAGCCAGATTTAGTTAGTGATGGGGAATTACAATTAGATGCTGCAATAATACCAGAAATAGCAGAAAGAAAAGCTCCAGGAAGTCCTGTAAAAGGAAGAGCAAACATATTAATATTCCCAGATTTAGATGCTGGAAATATTGGTTATAAATTAACACAAAGATTTGGTCATGCAGAAGCTTATGGACCATTATGCCAAGGCGTTTCAAGAGCAGTAAATGATTTATCTAGAGGATGTTCAAGTAAAGACATAGCTGGAGTTGTTGCAATTACAGCAGTGCAAGCTCAAAATATAAATTAGTAAAGGGGAAAATATGAAAATTTTAGTTTTAAATTGTGGTAGTTCTTCACTTAAATATCAATTAATTGATATGTCTACCGAAAAAGTCCTTTGTAAAGGTTATTTTGAAAAAATAGGACATTATGATTCTTTTGTAACTCATAAAGTTAATGGTGAAAAATATAAATATGATGTTATTGCAAGAGATCATGGTGACGCTATTAAATTTGTATTAAAACAATTTACAGATCCTAAATATCCAGTAATTTCTAGTTTAGATGAAATTGATGGAATTGGTCACAGAGTTGTTCATGGTGGTGAGCAATTTGGAGAAGCAGTAATAATAGATGAAGAAGTAAAGAAAGGTATAGAACAAGCTATAAAATTTGCACCATTACATAACCCTGCTCATTTACAAGGAATAACAGCATGTGAAAAAAATCTACCTGGCAAGCCAAATATAGCAGTATTTGATACAGCATTCCACCAAACAATGGAAAAAGAAAAATATTTATATCCAATACCATATAAATATTACGAAAAATATGGTGTAAGAAAATATGGTTTTCATGGAACATCACATAAATATGTATCACAAAGAATATCAGCAATATTAAATAATCCAAACTTAAAAATTATAAATTGCCATATTGGTCAAGGTGCAAGTTTATGTGCTATACAAAACGGCATAAGTGTAGATACTACAATGGGATTAACTCCACTTGGAGGAGTTGCAATGGGAACTCGTTCTGGAGATTTGGATCCATCAGTTGTTACATACTTAATGGAAAAAGAGAACATGAATCCATCTCAAATGGAAGAAATGTTAAATAAAAGATCAGGATTGCTTGCATTATCTGGAATATCTGAAGATAATAGAGATGTTGAAAGAGCAATTGCACAAGGTGATGAACGTGCAATATCTTCTTTAAAAGAATATGACTTTATTATTGCACAATATATTGCAAAAATGGCTGTAAGCATGAATGGTGTAGATGTAATAACATTTACAGCAGGAGTTGGAGAAAAAGGTCCAATATCAAGAGCTGGAATCTGTAGTCATCTAACATTTATGGGAGTATTACTAGATGAAGAAAAAAATAAAGAAGCAAGAAATTGCGAAGCAGAAATATCTGCTCCAGAATCAAAAGTAAAAGTTTGGGTAGTTCCAACAAATGAAGAACTAATGATTGCTAAAGAAACAGCAGAGCTTTTAAAAAATCAAAACATATAGGAGGAAGAAATGAAAATTTTAGTTTTAAATTGTGGAAGTTCATCTTTAAAATATCAATTAATTAATATGGATAATGAAGAAGTAATGGCAAAAGGAACATATGAGAGAATAGGGGAGCAGTCTTTTTTAACTCATAAAGTTAATGGAGAAAAAATAAGATTTGATAACCCTGTTAAAAATCATAAAGAAGCTATTGATTTTATGGTAGAAAAACTATTAGACCCTAAATTCAATACAATTAAAAATTTAGATGAAATAGATGGAATTGGACACAGAGTTGCACAAGGTGCAGATAAATTTAGTTCATCTGTAATAATTGATGAAGAAGTAATAAAGAAAATTGATGAGTGTGCAGAATTAGCTCCAGTACATAATAAAGCTGCTATAACTGGTATTAGAGCTGCTATGGAATCTATGCCAGGAAAACCAAATGTTGCGGTATTTGATACAGTATTCCATCAAACAATGCCAGAAAAGAGTTATATGTATCCTATTCCATATCAATTCTATGAGAAATATGGAATAAGAAAATACGGATTCCATGGAACATCTCATAAATACGTATCTCAAAGAGTTGCAAAATTATTAAATAAATCTGTAGAAGATTTAAAAACAATAGTATGCCACTTAGGACAAGG
>CALXJO010000133.1 GCA_944388645.1 uncultured Clostridia bacterium | reverse complement strand
CTTTTTTATTTTCTTTTTTATTTTTCTTATTACTCTTTTTTGTTTCTACCGGTCTAAATAGTTTTACTAATAAAATAATTGCATTATATACTAGCATTATTAATATTGCCCAGAAGAATACCATTCCCATACTATCTATATCTTGCCATCTAACTAATGCAAATGTAACAGCTAAAATTGCTAATGGAATTATTGCTATTATAAATTGTTTTGAAAAGTCTATTAATTTTCTCTTTATATCATTTTTACTACTTGTTTTAAATATTTTTAATACTAGCATTGTTGCAATATATTCTATTATTGCAGATATTGCTATTGCAGTTATTCCAGATAAAGTAATTGCAACGTTTCCATATCTTATTGCTAAAAGTAAAATAGCTATGAAACCTACATTTACAATTAATCCTAATATACCATTTCCTTTAAACTTAATAACCATCCATATTAGCATTAATACTTCTATAACAGCTAATACTATTATTACAACTTTTAATACTTCTGGTGTTATATCAGAAAATACGAATCTGTTTATTTCCATTTCATAAGTTATTGGCATTGGATCTGTATTTAAGAATATTGCAATATTTGATGCTTGTTGTAAATATGTTTGTAAATCTTGAGCATTTGTACTTGTCCCAACGGATAGTTGAATTAATCCATTCTCAATTTCTTCTTGGAAATAGGTTGATATTATAGTTTCATCATCCAATGTCATTTCTATATTTTTTGTTTGAGTATTTCCTTCTTCATCTGTAGTTTGAACATATGTAGTAGATATATTTTTTAATTTTTCTGCTCCTTCATCATTTAATTGAATACTCAAATATACTGTAGTTCCTGCTGTTGTTGTACTATATTGAACTAGAGCTTCTTTTACATCAGCATTTGTTAATAATACTTCTTTTGTGTCCTCATCTTGAACTTTGAAATCACCTTTGGTGATTGCATATTGTGCTATATAATCTGTATTTCCATCTTCTGGAACCTCGATATATATTCTTCCAGTATCTTCATCCATTCTTAATGTATAGTTCTCTATATTTAGATAATCTAATCTATCAATTAATATTTCTTTTACAGCTAGATAATTTTCTGGTGTTAATAATTCTGGAGCATTTATTGGTTCTTCTACTGTTGTTACATTTTCTTCTGCTGTATCTGTGCTCGTCTCTTCGTTTGTTGTGTCAGTGCTAGTGTCTGAATTGGTCTGATTATCATCTGTTATAAGATTTCCATCTGCATCATATTTTTTTGTTTCTGTTCCTTCATTTACTCTTACAACAATATTTCTCCAGCCGTCTAGGTCCATTCCTAACTCATAACTTGGAATAATATTTTCCATTTGATTTAAATTTGCCACATATATTCCAACAAATGATATTAAACTTATTAGTATAATAACAAATACTGTAAGGATTCTTCCTAATAGATTTATAGATATTTTATTTTTCAACTTTCTTTCCTCCATTTTTTATAATAATTTTGTTCCATTAATAATTAATTCAAACCATAAATTTAAATATTTTGCTGCATATTTACTCATCATTGTACGTTCCATAAATATTTCAAAATAATCAAGCACTGGACAAATTTTGGTATCAATAGTTAAATCTAAAGTTACTTTTCTTTCTATTTTATTTAGAGTAAAATTTGCATTAGTTACTGCATAGTTTACTTTGTCATGCTTATCAAAATTAGACATGTTCTGATTTCTAACTCTGTCTCTATGAACATCTGATTTGTCTGCTAATATTAATGCTGCAGATATATCGCTTACCGCTGTTCCTGTTGCTTCATCATGATTTCCTATAGCCATCATAATTTCGGTTCTGTCGTCTATATTCATACCCATTTCCTTTAATATCTCGTATGCCAGTATTGCTCCAGAATGGGCATGATCTGTTCTATTAACAACATTTCCTATATCATGCATGTAACCCGCTATTTTTGCAAGTTCTACTCTATGTTCATCATACCCTAAATCTTCTAATAGTTTAGCAGCTCTGCTGGATACAATATTAATATGTCTAGTTGCATGTTCCGTATAACCTAGAGCATCTAATTGCTTTTGCGAATTTTCTATTAAATGATTAATTTCTTCGCTATTTTTTATGTCTAAAAAGGTTATCATTTGTTTTCCTCCTAAACTTCGTACTGTTAAATTTTACTCTATCTAAAAAAAAATATCAACTGTTTATTAAAAAATTTTCTATATTATTTTTTTATATTTACTCCTATTATTCCTCCAAGCATGCCTGCAAGTACGGCAGAAACAATCATTATGATACTATAAAAATTTAATGAAAAATTACCAGAAAAGATACTAGATAAAATATAAATTAATATTATATATATTCCTCCAACTAATCCTCCATTTATAATTCCTTTATTACTTATTTTTATAGAACTAATTATACTTCCGGTTGCTATACTGATTGCCGTAATAATTGCAACTACAGGGAAAATAGCATTTTCTTGTATATTAGAGTTTGTAAGTATTATTGAAAATATTAATAAGCAAATCATTGTTATTAATATTGAAATTATTATTCCCTTAATTACATAAATATAATTACTTTTTTTGTAATTTTCATTATCTTTTGTTAAATTTTTTCTTATCTCTTTAATATTCATAAAAACCTCCAATTATAATTGATTACTAAAATATATTATAATTGAAGGTTTTTTATGTTTATTTTTCTTTTTTATTTTCTTTATTTTTTACTTTTTTTGAATCGTCTTTTTCATCTTCTATTGTCCTGTCATCTAAACCTGCTACAGCCCATTTTTCAATTGATATTTCTATCTCGTTTGGATAAGTCTTCAAAATAATTCTATCTTCTAATACTTTACTTACAATTCCAGCCATTCCTGAATATGTGACTATTTTGTCTCCTTCTTTTAA
>CALXJO010000132.1 GCA_944388645.1 uncultured Clostridia bacterium | reverse complement strand
TCATTATTTGGTCTCCTCCTGCAATTATTACTAGGTCTCCTTGTTCAAGTATTTCTTGTTTCTTTAATTTTTCTATTCCAGCTTCAATTGTTTTGTTTATTGTTTCTTGTGCTGGAATGTATATTGGTGTTACGTTCCAAGCTAGTCCTAATTGATGGAATGTTCTCTTGTTATCTGTTATTGCAAGTATTGGGCATCCAGCTCCAAGTCCTGCTAAGTTTCTTGCAGAATTTCCTGTATGTGTGTAGCAAACAATTGCATCTGCTTTCATGTTTTTAGCTGTAACACATGTAGCATAAGCAACATTTTCTTCTAATGTAGATAAATCTATATTTTCATTTTGATCAAATCTCTTCCAGTAGTTTATTTCTGGTTCTACTCTATTTGCTATTTTAACCATTGTTTGAACACATTCTACTGGGTAATCACCTTGTGCACATTCTCCTGAAAGCATTATTGCACTTGTTCTATCATATATAGCATTTGCAACATCGCTTGCTTCAGCACGTGTTGGTAATGGTTGATGTGTCATTGATTCTAGCATTTGTGTTGCTGTTATTGCTGGTTTATTTTCTTTGTTACATAATTTAATTAATTTCTTTTGAACTACTGGTGGCTCTGTATAATCTGTTTCTGTAGCCATGTCTCCACGAGCTATCATTTGACCATCGGCTAGGTCTACTATTGTTTCTAAGTTTGATAAACCTTCAACGTTTTCAACTTTTGTAATTATTTGAATGTCTTTTCCACCATTTTCATCTAGAACTTTTCTTACTTGTTTAATGTCATCTGCATTTCTTGCAAATGATATAGCAACGAAATCATAATCATGTTCACATGCTGTTTTTAAATCTGCAATGTCTTTTTCTGTTAATCCTGGTAATCTTATAACTGTTCCAGGTAAGTTCATTGTTTTTCTGCTTCCTAATCCATTTCCATGAACAACTGTACAAACAATGTCTTTTCCTACTATTTCATCTACTTTTAATTCTATAGCACCATCATCTATTAATATTTTTGTTCCTGGTTCTACATCTTTATATAATTCTTTATAAGTTACAGAAACTTTTTCTTCGTCTCCTGTGATATCTTCGTTAACTAATGTGAATTTTTGACCATCTTTTAGTTGTATTTTTGTATTTTTTCCTGTATACAACATTCCTGTTCTAATTTCTGGTCCTTTCATATCCAATAATAAAGCAATTGGAAGGCCTTTTTCTTCTCTTAATCTTATAATCTCCTCTGTTTTTTCAGATTGTTCGTCCCAACTACCATGTGAGTAGTTTATTCTTGTTACATTTAATCCTGCATCAAATAATTCTTCTAATTTGTGTTCACTTGCAGGTCCGATTGTTCCAACTATTTTAGTCTTTCTTAAATTTTTCATATCAAAACTCCTCTTTTCTTTTAATTTGCCGGAAATATTATATCACTATATATTAGTATTTTCAAGACTTTTTTCTATAATTCTATTATTTGTCATTTTTAATTTTTTATGTAAAAGAAATAAGCCAGCAAAAGCTGATTTATTCTTCTTCATTTCCTATATATTGAATTTTTCTTGAAACTACAAGTATTGTTTCAAATATTGGAGCTAGTAACCATAGTCCAAATGAAAAAGCTACTCCTCTTCCAAACTTCTCTGCTAACATGAATTTACTTGCAACAGATACAAGCCATAATCCAATCCATCCAACTATTGGTACTAATAATAGTAATAACCACCATGGACTCATTCCACATATCTTAAGCATTACTACATTTCTATATATAGGAATAAATGGTGCCCATGCATGTTTTCCTGCTTTTTTGTATATAACACATCTTAATAAAGTTCTATAAACAAATATTACTAAAAGTACTATTAAAACAGTTCTTATTATATTAGCAGATAGAAGAATACTTACAACCAAATCCACTTTTTCTGTTGCTGTCATACTTTGCATAATATCATTGACTATTGTTTGTAAGCTTTCTCCATTTGATAATTTTTGTGATATTTCGTTTATATTAATTTTATCTAATACTTCTTTAGTTTGTGTTGTGTTTAAATTTCTTAATACTGTTGTTACACTATCTAAATTTTCTTCTGGTACTCCATATTCTGAAAGATTTCCTTTGCAATCATCTATCATATCTGCAATTTGTTCATTGCTATAGCTTTCAGTTAGATTTGTATATAATTCTATAACATCTGATAATATACTTTGTGTTAAACCTTCTGAATTTATTGTTAATATATAGTTAGTTATTGTGTCTTGAACTTCTTCTTTATTATTTATGTCTAAAGTATTTCCTGCTTGAGTTGAATTTACTCTTGTTCCGCTTACGCTTGTGTTACTAGCAGATACTGCTTGTACTTTATTTATACTAAAAATTGTTATTAATATAATTAAAAATGTAAATATTCTCCCTATTTTTCTTCTTATATTTATTTCTGCATTTGTTTGTCCCATTATTATTTTTTGTTAGACTTTTTTTACTAACAATCTCCTTTCATCTGATTCTTTTTATATACTTTACTAGGATAACACTTAATAAAAGTTTTATCAATATTTTTTATAATTTTTATAATATTTTGTTTTTAATTTTCATATTTATAATATTAACTTAATCTAAAAACTGATTAAAATTTACTTTTCTGGAGGTCTTATGATAGTAAATACGTCTGTAAAATATAATTCTAATATCTTAAAATCCGATATTAACTCACTTATGCTACATTATCCTTTTATTAATCTTATTACAATTGGTTATAGTGTTTTAGAGAAGCCAATATATTGTATTAAACTTGGAAATGGTCCTAAAGAAGTTTTTTATTTTGGCGCAATACATGCTAATGAGTGGATAACTTGTAATTTACTTATGAAATTTATTGAAGAGCTTTGTAATGCATATACAAAAAATTCTAATATTATTGGCTATAATATTAGAAATATCTTTAAAAATGTTACTTTTTATATTGTTCCTATGTCAAAT
>CALXJO010000131.1 GCA_944388645.1 uncultured Clostridia bacterium | reverse complement strand
AAAGGATTGGTTCGTTCAGAAGGAAAAGATTATATAATGCAAGATGGAGACATAGTTTTATTTAAATTTAATGTATAGAAACAAAAAGAGTATTTGTACAACAAAGGTACAGATACTCTTAAATTTTTGCAATATTATAGAAAAATGTAAATATATGTAATAATATTTTGTACGATTATACTTGCAATATTAGTATTTAAGATATATTATAAGTAAAACAATTTGTAACATATATTTTAAATTTTGTTTTCTAATAAAAATACTTAATCTTATAAGATTATTAAAAAGTTAAATTAATTTCTTAAAAATTCCCAAAAAAATTTTATTAAATAAAAATTATCAAAGCAAAAATATTATAAACAAAATATTGACTATAGAGTAAAAATAAACTAAAATAAAAGGAGGAAGTATTATTGAAAAAATATAAAAAGCCAAGAGACGAATTAGTTTGTGTACCATCAGGTTTTGTAAGAGAAGATGGAACAGAAATAATGGCATGGACACTAAGAAAATTCGTTGAAGGAACACCAGAAGAAAATTACGATTACTTAACAAATGACTATGAACAAGATTTATATTCTACAAAAGAACAATATGTATTTATGATAAAAGAAGATGATGAACAAGATACTTATACCATGCAAGAACATGTAACAGAAGAAAAAATTAATCAAACAGAAAATAACTTGCAAAGTGGCAGTACAACTAATAGTAAACACGACAAACTATTTAAAATAATATTAAGTAATAAACAAGAAGCAGTAGGATTTATAAAAATGGTAATGAAGCCAAAAGAAGATATAACAACAAAAAACATAGAATTATATAATAAAGAATAACAGAAAAATTTGAAAAAAGAGAAACAGATATAACATATAAAATAGCAGAAAAAAATTTATACATAATCATAGAGCATCAATCAACAGTAGATAGAACAATGCCATATAGAATACAAAGATATAAAATGCTATTAATGAACGAAATAATAAATAAAAAAGAAATGAAAAAAGTAGGTTACGAATTTCCAAGAGTAATAGCAATAGTACTATATACAGGTATAGGTAAATGGAGTGTAGAAAAATTAGAAGATGTACAAAGACCATTAGAATGGTATAAAGAAATAGACAAAGAGTTTGAATTGGTAGATATAAATAAATATACAGATGAAGAGCTAATGAAAGATGAATTAGTACTAACCAAAGCAATGTTAATAGAAAAGCAAAAAGATGCAAGGAAAGTAAGAGATATACTAAACAAAGTAAATCAAATAGTAAAAAACAATCCAGAAAAGATAAAATTACTACTAGAAATATTAAAATATATATTACTAAATTCAAAAAGTGAAGAGATAAGAAAAGAAGCTGATAAAATAATAAAAGAACATAAGGGAGGTGAAGAAACTGTGTTAAATATGGTAACTGTATATAACAAAGCACTAGATGAACAAAGAGAAGCTGGAATAAAAGAAGGCAAAATAGCTGGAATAAAAGAAGGTAAAAAAGAAGGGCAAAAGACTGGCGATAGACAAAGACAAATAAAAACAGCTAAAAGACTATTAAAAGAGAAAATGAAACCAGAATTTATATCTAAAATAACAGACTTAAGTATAGAAGAAATAGAAAAACTTAAATAAAAATGTATAATATGTATTAGTAGATTATGTATTTTAAGAAAATCTGTTGTACTGTTTAGTGCAATAGATTTTTTTATATTTATATTGCAATTTTTTCTGGTTATTAATATAATTCAATTGTAATTTAAAAGAAAAAGGAGAGATTTGCATGAAAAAAGTAAATGTTGTATTAGGCAGTTTTTATGGAGATGAAGGAAAGGGAAAAATAATTGATTATTTATCACAAAACGCAGATATTTCTGTAAGATGTACAGGAGGAAATAATGCAGGACACTCAATAGAAGTAAATGGCAAAAAGTTTGCATTCCATCTAATACCATCAGGAATATTAAATGAAAAGACTTTAGCTGTAATTGGAAATGGTGTAGTAATAGATCCAAAAGTATTAATTGAGGAAATAAATACCGTTAAAGAGAATGGATATAGCACAAAAAACTTAAAAATTAGTGATAAAGCACATGTAATATTCCCATACCACATAGAAATGGACAAGCTATTAGAATCTTTAAGAAAAGAAGGAAAAATTGGAACTACTGCAAGAGGAATAGGACCTGCATATTGTGATAAATACGAAAGATGCGGAATCAGAATGGGAGATTTAGTATCTAAAAGATTTGAAAAACAATTAAGAAAAAATATAGAAAATAAAAATAGAATATTTGAGATGTATAATTATGAGACAATAGATGCAGATAAAGTAGTAGAAGAATACAATAAATATGCAGATTTCTTAAAAGAATATGTAGTAGACACAGTTTACTTATTACATAATGCCTTAGAAGAAGATAAACAAATCCTTTGTGAAGGAGCTCAAGCAACATTACTAGATATAGATTTTGGAAGTTACCCATTTGTTACATCATCAAATCCAACTATTGGAGGAATTTGTACAGGAACAGGAATTGCAGCAAAAGATATAGGAGAAGTTTATGGTGTGCTAAAAGCATACTCTTCAAGAGTTGGAGAAGGACCATATTTAACAGAACAAAATAATGAAATAGGAGATACCATCAGAGAACTTGGACATGAATATGGAACAACAACTAAAAGACCTCGTAGATGTGGCTGGCTAGACTTAGTAGCTTTAAAATATGCTGTAATGGTAAATGGAATAACAGGACTTGCAATTAACCATGTAGACACAATTGGAAAATTAGATAAAATTAAGTTATGTGTAGCTTATAAAAAAGATGGAAAAGAAAGTATGAGATTTTCTACAGATATGGATTATTTAGAAGGATGCACACCTGTATATGAAGAATTTGATGGAAACTTTGGAGATATTAGTAATATAAAAAACAGAGAAGACCTACCAGAAAATGCAAAGAAATATTTAAATAGAATAGAAGAAATTGTAAAAGTACCAATCAAATTTATTGGAACTGGTGCTGGTAGGGATTCAATGATTATATGTTAGGAGA
>CALXJO010000130.1 GCA_944388645.1 uncultured Clostridia bacterium | reverse complement strand
AGTATTATTACAGATGAGGAAGTATCAACCAATGAAATAAAAGTTTTAAGAAAAAGTAGCAGGCCACCTATTATAATTGGAGCTGGTCCTGCTGGGCTTTTTTGTGCATTAACTTTAATTGATAATGGAATTAAACCAATTATTGTTGAACAAGGAAAAGAAGTAAATAAAAGAGAGCAAGATGTTAATTTATTTTTTAAAGAAGGTATTTTAAATACTTCTTCAAATGTTCAATTTGGAGAAGGTGGGGCTGGTACTTTTTCTGATGGGAAATTAACTACTAATTTACATACACCACTTTGCAAAAAAGTAATAGATGAATTTATAAAATTTGGTGCTCCAGACCAAATTGCATATATTAATAAACCACATATCGGAACAGACAATTTAGTAAAAATTGTTGCAAATATGAGAAATTATATAATACAAAATGGTGGTAAGTTTTTATTTAGCACAAAGGCTGTAGATTTTACCACTAAAGAAAATAAAATAAATAGTCTAATTTGTATTCAAGATGGACAAGCCTTGGAACTTGATACAGATACAGTAATACTTGCAATTGGACATAGTTCTCGTGATATGTTTAAAACACTGTATAAAAAGAATGTGAATATAGAGCAAAAAAACTTTTCTGTTGGAGTTAGAATTGAACATAAACAAGAAATGATAAATAAGGCCCAGTATGGAACAAATACAAAATTAAAACTTCCACCTGCAGAATATAAAATTGCATATCATGGAGAAAATCATTCTTGTTATACATTCTGCATGTGTCCAGGCGGAAAAGTTGTAGCATCTTCAAGTGAAGAAAATACTATTGTTACAAACGGAATGAGTAAATTTGCAAGAGACGAAGAAAATGCAAATAGTGCTATACTTGTTAATGTAACACCTAATGATTTAAACTCTAGTGACCCACTTGCTGGAATGTATTTTCAAAAAGAACTTGAAGAAAAAGCCTTTATTTTAGGTGGAAAAAATTATTATGCACCAATACAAAGAGTAGAAGATTTTTTAAACAATAAAAAATCAACTTTTATAGGAGAAGTAAAGCCTTCATATAAACCAGGAGTAACTCTATCTAATCTCCAAGAAATATTACCAGATTTTGTTATAAAAACTCTTAAAGAGGGTATTATATATTTTGATAGTAAATTAAAAGGATTTGGCTCTCCTGATAGTATTTTAACAGGAGTGGAAACTAGAAGTTCATCACCTATAACGATAAAAAGAAATGAAGAATTAATGTCTAATATTGAAGGATTATATCCTTGTGGGGAAGGTGCAGGTTATGCTGGAGGAATAGTATCTGCAGCGGTTGATGGAATAAAAGTTGGAAGAGCAATTTTGCAAAAAGAGTAGAAAAATATAAATTTTTTAAATTTTTAAGGTTTTTTTAAGGAAGTAAGATAATAATTTAAATGATTATATTTATCTGGAGGGAAAAGTTATGGAGCTTTCAGCAAATGAAAATAAAAAAGTTGAAATTGATGTTGATGGAGAAATTTATAATAGATATGCAATAAAAACACACCACATTCAGTTAGGAGAAAACTATATTGATTTAGTAAAACAATATGTATTACCTATATATCAAGAAGGAGATATGATAACAATAAGTGAAAAAATAATATCTCTTTGTCAAAAGAATGTAATATATAAAAAAGATATGAAGGTAGGATTTATGGCTAAATTTTTATCTAAATTTGCCATGAGAACAGAAGCAGGTATTGGAGTTGATTCACCATATAAAATGCAATTTGCGATTAATCTATGTGGAAGGTTAAAAGTATTATATGCAGCAATTGCAGCAGGGTTTGGTAAATTATTTGGTAAAAAAGGTGTATTTTATAAAATAGTTGGAAAAGAAGTTGCAGAACTTGATGGATTTTATGGTAAAAACTTTCCAGAGTATGCAGATTTCGGTATAATGCTTCCAAAAGACCCTGTAGGAGTTTGTAATGAGATTTACAAAAAAACAGGTGTAAAAGCAATCATAATAGATGCAAACGATTTTGGAGTAGACATACTTGGAAAATCTGATGAGATAAAAATAGAAGATGAAAAATTGCAAAAAATGTTAAAAGATAATCCAGCAGGACAGTCTAAACAACAAACACCAATAATCTTAATTAGAAAAGTATAATATAAGATAAAATTAAAAGTAAAAAGTTTTTAGAAAATTTATATGTTTTTTCAAATTTTAATTCGTCGCTTGTTGTCGCTACGCTTCAAGCTACGCGCTCCTCATAAATTTTCAAAACATATAAATTTTCTTGTTAATAATACTTAAAAATATTTTTACAATTAGAACATACTTAAGACATAAATTATCTATATAATATCACTTATAGAAGCGGAGGGATATTTATAGATATTGAAAAGTATAAAAGGGATAAAAAGATTAATCCAAATAATGAAAAGTACAAAGATATAATGTACATT
Organism: uncultured Clostridia bacterium; assembly: GCA_944388645.1. Classification (GTDB taxonomy): domain Bacteria; phylum Bacillota; class Clostridia; order TANB77; family CAG-508; genus CAG-245. The sequence goes on along the minus strand of CALXJO010000130.1, from coordinate 674 downwards.
TATAGTCAAGCCTTAAAAGAGGTTGAAAAGAAAATTGATATTATAAGATATGATTATGAATATTTTAGCAAATACGACTCAATAGACCATGTAAGAACTAGAATAAAGTCACCAGAAAGTATAATTAATAAAATGAAGAAAGACAATCTAGAGCTTACATATAAAAACATGATAGAAAATATTCATGATATAGCTGGTTTAAGAATAATATGCCAATTAAAAAGTGATATTTATACTATTATAAAATATATTAGAGAATTTAATGATTTAGAAATTTTAAAAGAAAAAGATTATGTATCACATCCAAAAGAAAGTGGTTATACAAGTTACCATATGATAGTTAGCGTGCCAGTAATTATTGATAAAGATTTAAATAACATAACAGTTGAAATTCAAATTAGGAGTCTAGCTATGGACTTTTGGGCAAGCCTTGAACACAAAATTAAATATAAACCAAATGGAGAATTAAATGAAGATGTATCAAAAGAGCTTGTTAAATGTGCTAAAAGCATTAACAAACTAGATAATAAAATGGTAAGATTATTTCCTAAATAGGGGGATTTTTGGAATGTGTCTCAAAAAACAGGAGAGTTTGAAAAAATACGCCAAAACACCTATTGACAAATGTGAAAAATACTAGTATAATTTTAAAGTACTGGAATAAGTAGAAATAT
>CALXJO010000129.1 GCA_944388645.1 uncultured Clostridia bacterium | reverse complement strand
TTACTCTCCAACAGCTACAATTTTATTATGAGGATTGTATGTATCTCGAGAAATGCATTCAGAAGATACCAATGTGCCATTTGCATCATACAAGTATTTATAAGTTGCAGTCTTACAACCATTTGAACCACTTTGTATTACTCTTGACTGACCACTTGCAAGAGAAGAATCCTTCTGATAAACTGTTTTAAAGTTAACAGTTGATACATATTGCGCATCTAGCACTACTTTATAATCTGTATCACGTTTAAGTCCATAAATATATATATTTAAAATCTTATTTGAAGTATCACAAACTATTCTAATAGGGTAATCTCTATTATTTGTAAATTTAAAATCAGGGCCACCCCAAGAAACTGTTGCATCTAAACCTGGGTCTACATAGCTAGGCTTATAACCATGATTTGTTCTTTCTGTTATTTCTAAATTAGCATATAGAACTGCATTATACAAAGTAGAAGAAACTTGGCAAATTCCGCCACCATATTCTTGAACAACTTTACCGCCAGAATATGCTGTTGCAGGTTTAAATCCAGCTTCAGGAGTTCTTTTTCCAACTACTTGGTTAAATGAAAATGTTCCGCCAGGCATTAAAACTGTTCCATTTATCTTTTCAGAGCATAATCTTATATTTGTAGACCTATTACTATTGCTACTAGTAAAGGAAGTTCTGAAAGAAGATAGTAAATCTGGGAAAGCTTCACTTCCAATATCATTTGTAGAAACACTAGGGTAAGTAACTTTTAAAGGAATAGTATATTCCTCTTGGTAAGTTTTAAGCATCTCTCTTGCCTCATCCATAGACATATCAAAATCTAAACCTGTAGAAGAAGGATGAACTACATAAGGATCTGTTGTATAATAAGCATCAACAGGATCTTTATGAACCTCATTATAAATAGCATCCAAATCAATAGGGCTTGGAGCAACATTTACAACTGGAATTTCTATTACAATATCTTGATTATTTATATCATTCAAAGCCTTTGCAATTCTATTTGCAAGAACTTCTGTATCAACATTAACTCCTTCTTTACCAGAATCAATTATTAAACTTGTTCCATCAACATAATAGCCAGAATTCTCCATACGGCCAGGTAACTCATTATTAAGCTCCAATAATAAGGCGTCTAATAATTCAGAATCATATTCCATATTTTGACCAATATTGTTTGAATTTAACAATGCATTCAAAATAGCAAAATTATTCTCAAAAACATTTCCACTTCGTCCAATTGAATAAGCAGTCTGAACAGCACTATCAACATCAAAATTTACATTAAATTGACTTGGCACTAAAGTTTTAGAAAAATCTCCATATTTTAATGTAATTTCTTTTGAAATATACTCATTTACAATTGAAGAAAGCTTAGATTTAGCATCTTCTACAGACAAATTAGAAACATCTATTCCTTGAATGAATACACCATCAATAATATTAGTATTATTCATGTTAATAAGTGCAAAAATTGTGGATAAAATAGCAAGCAAAATAATAAGCACAATCAAAGGAATAACAAAGAAAATAATAAATTTCTTTGTTTTAGAATGTTTATTATTAGTCTGCTGAATAATATTTTCAGCAGCTGCTAAGATTTTTAATCCCTCATCTTCTTCTACTGTTTTATCTTTTGTATCAACAATATTTAATTCGTTCATTAGTATAATCTCCATTAAAAATCTACATATATTAAACACTAAAAAATTACTTTTGTAAAGAATATTCAAAATAATAAATAAATATTATAAAATTGTAAATAATAACTAGCAAAAATGGAAATATAATGATATACTATGAACGAAACTAAAGGCAAAATGTTTTAAAGAAAGGATGATGAAAATGTCAGAAAAAACTCAAGGAGAAGAACTAAAAGAAAGACTATTTAATACAAAGAAAAATGGTTGGGAAAACACATCAGATGAAGAAAAAGAAAAAATATTTAATTACTGCCAAGGGTATATGGATTTCTTAAACAGATCAAAAACTGAAAGAGAAATTGTAAAAAATGCAGAGCAAATGGCAAGAGAAAGAGGATATAGAGATATATCAGAATTTGAAAGCTTAAATCCAGGAGATAAAGTTTACTATGTAAATAGAGGTAAAAACTTATTCTTAGCAGTAATAGGAACAGAAAGTATTGAAAACGGAGTAAACATAATTGGATCTCATGCAGATTCACCAAGACTTGACTTAAAACCAAATCCATTATATGAAGACAAAGAATTTGCATATTTTAAAACACACTATTATGGTGGAATAAAGAAATATCAATGGACAGCAATTCCACTTTCAATGCATGGTGTAATAGTAAAAACAAATGGAGAAACAGTAGAAGTAAACATTGGAGAAAACGAAAATGACCCAATATTTACAATAACAGACCTTTTACCACATCTAGCACAAGACCAAATGCAAAAGAAATTAAAAGATGGAGTAGAAGGAGAAAACCTAAATCTTTTAATTGGTAGCATTCCATACAAAGATAATAAAATAAGTGAAAAAGTAAAACTTAATATATTAGATATATTAAATAGAAAATATGGAATAACAGAAAAAGACTTCATAAGTGCAGAAATAGAACTAGTACCAGCATTTAAATGTAGAAGTTTAGGATTTGACGAAAGCCTAATTGCAGGTTATGGACAAGATGATAAAGTATGTGTATACACATCACTTACAGCAATATTAGGTATAGAAAATCCAAGAAAAACAGCAGTATGTTTATTAGCAGACAAAGAAGAAATAGGAAGCATGGGAAACACAGGAATGGAGTCAAATGTATTTAGCACATTCTTATCAGAGATACTAAATAAACTTAACATAAATAGACCAAATCTATTAGACAAAGTATTATGTAACTCAAAAATGCTATCTGCAGACGTTGATGCAGGACTAGATCCAATCTATGTTTCTGTAGCAGATTTAAACAATGCATGCTACTTAAATAGAGGAGTAGGAATGAATAAATACACTGGAGTTGCAGGAAAATCAAATGCATCTGATGCAAACGCAGAATTCTTAGCATATGTAAGAAACATATTTGAATCAAACAATGTAGATTACCAAATGGCAGAACTAGGAAAAGTAGACAAAGGTGGAGGCGGAACAATAGCTTACATCTTAGCAAACAAAGGAGTAGACGTAGTAGACTGTGGTGTAGGAGTACTATCAATGCATGCACC
>CALXJO010000128.1 GCA_944388645.1 uncultured Clostridia bacterium | reverse complement strand
AACATAACCAATAGTTAGCAAAGTTAAAACAAGTAAATACAAAATTGCTTGAGTAAACCTATTAACATCTTGCAGTAAAAACTTATAAGACTCATTAAATCTAAAAACAGTCTGGTTTTGCACCATATAAATAATAGATGGTATAACAAAACAAACAGATGCAAATACAAACAATATAATTCCAGCAAAGCCAATATGATTTTTTATAAAACTTTTAACATCTTTATTATTTTCCATAAAATCCCCCAAAAAATAAAAGATAAGAAAAGTATATCATTTAGTAAAAATATAAACAAGCCATAAACAAAATATTATTGATAAAGAATAGATAATATGCTATTATGTATAAAGTTAAGAATTCGCCCAAGAGGGACGCCCCTTTTTGGGCGAAATGGAGAAGATTTTATGGAAGATAGATTAAAAAAGCAAATAGTTATATTTGGAGGATGTTTTAATCCTCCTCTTAATTCACATTTTGGGCTTGCTCAACAACTAATAAATGAGTATAATCAAATAGAAAAAATAATATTTGTACCAGTTAATAGTAAATACCAAAAAGCTGAGTTAATTGGAAATGAAGATAGATATAATATGCTAAAACTTGTTTGTGATAAAAACGAAAAGTTTGAAGTATCAAGAATGGAGATAGATAGCCCAAGACCATTATACACAATTGAAACATTAGAACATTTTCAAATGCAATTTCCAGATTATGAAATAGCTTTTACAACTGGAAGTGATAATTTAAAAGAATTGAATACATGGAATAGAGCAGAAGATTTAGTAAAGAATTTTAAATTTTATATAATTAAAAGAGATAAAGATAATATAGAAGAAATAATATCAAAAGATAAATTATTATCTGCATATAAGAAATCTTTTATAGTAGATAAAAACCACATAATAAGCAATTTAAGTTCAACATATGTGCGTGCCAATATAAAAGAAGGAAAAAGCATTAATTATTTAGCACCAGAAGAGGTAGTAAAATATATAGAAGAGCATAAATTATATAAAGAGTAAGTATGGAGGGACTGGTATGTTACCAAAAGAAATATTAGAAAAAGAAGCGGAAAATTCAATAAAATGGATTAAAGAATATGTACAAAAAACTGGAGCAAAAGGAGTTGTTTTAGGAAATAGCGGAGGAAAAGATTCTGCTACAGTACTTGCAATGGCTGTAAAAGCATTAGGAAAGGAAAATGTACTTGCAGTATCTATGCCATGTCATTCTGTAGAGGGAGATTTAGATGATGCAAAATTAGTGGCAAAAGCTTTTGATGTAAAATTACTTATAGTAGATTTATCAGATACCTACGATAAAATGGAAGAAGAATTAAATAAAAAATTAGAGAATATAGAATTATCTAAAGAATCTAAAATAAATATAAAACCAAGACTAAGGATGACAACACTTTACGGAATAGCTCAAACATTAGGCTATTTAGTTATAGGAACAGGAAATCTATGTGAGGCAATGGTAGGCTACACAACAAAATGGGGAGACAGTAGCTATGATTTTAACCCAATTGCTAACTTTACAGTAGAAGAAGTTTTAGCAATTGGAAAATACCTAGGAGTACCAGAAAAAATATTAGTAAAAGCACCAAATGATGGATTAGGTGGTCAAACAGACGAAGAAAAAATGGGCATAAAATATAGCCAGATATCAGAAATGATAGAAACAGGAAAAGTAGAAAAAACATGCAGTCCAAACGAAAATGCAAAAGATATAGAAAATAAAATATTAAAAAAATATCAGGCTTCAATGCATAAAAGAAATCCAGTACCAGTATATAAATTTGAAAGAAAAAATCACTTATTTGATCGGAAAATAAAGTGCTTCAAGGTCTAAAAACAGAATAACATAATATCGCCCAAAAAAGGGCGTCCCTTTTGGGCGAAATGGAGGAACACGATGAAAAAATATAAAACTTTATTATTTGATATAGATGATACTTTATTTGATTTTAGTATAGACCAAGAAATTTCTTTTAAGAAGGCAATGAATAATATAGGTTATGAATGTACAGATGAAATGTATAATAGATATAATGACATTAATTTAAGTATGTGGAAATTATTAGATGAAGGAAAAATATCACTTCAAGAATTATTTATAAAAAGATTTGAAGTGTTTTTTAAGGAATATAACATTAAAGAAAATCCTAAGAAGTTTAATAAAGAATTGGATTATGCTTTTCAAGAGACTGGAACACCTATTGAAGGAGTAGAAGAATTGCTAGAGTCTTTAAAAGATAATTATGAACTTGCAATTACTAGTAACGGCCCTAAAGCACAACAATATCATAGATTAAGAAATGCAAATTTTGATAAATATTTTTCAAAAATTTTTATATCTGAAGAGCTAGGCTATAACAAACCAGACCAAAAATATTTTGATATAGTTTTTGACAATATAAAAAATAAAGATAAATCAAGTATTATGATTATAGGAGATTCATTAACATCTGATATTATAGGTGGAAACAATGCAGGAATAGATACTTGTTGGTATAATGCAAAAAAGAAAGAAAATACTACTACAGCAAGACCTACATATGAAATAAAAAGCTATACTGAATTACCTTTGGAAGAAAATTTTAGTTTTATAAAATAAGATTAGATAATTTTTATACATAAAAAAAGGAAGGAGACATATGGAAGAATTAATTGATGTGTTAGATGAAGATGGAAATATGACTGGAAGAGTGGAAACTAGAAGCAAAGTTCATGAGATAGGTCTTTGGCATAGAATTGTTGCAATTGCAATAATCAATTCTAAAGGACAACTACTTATGCAAAAAAGAACTATGAGCAAAAAATCAAATCCGGGGAAATGGGACATATCTGTTGCAGGACATTTATCTAGTCGGACAAACTTCTATTCAAGCTGCAATAAGAGAAGCTGAGGAAGAAATTGGATTAGATTTAAAAGAAGAGGATTTAAAATATATTTTAACCACTAAGAAAATTAGTTCAAGAGATAATATAATTAATAAACATATTACTGACTGCTACATTGTCATTATTCCAGAAATAGATATAAATAAGTTAAAAAAACAAGAAGATGAAGTAGAACAAATTGAGCTATGCAACTTAAAAGAAGTTAAAGAAATGGTTGATAGTAAAGTTGTAATAGAAAGAGATGCTTTTTATAAAGAAATATTTCCATATTTAAAATAATTAT
>CALXJO010000127.1 GCA_944388645.1 uncultured Clostridia bacterium | reverse complement strand
AAGGAGGAATTAGTCATGTCAGGACACAGTAAATGGCACAATATACAAGCCAAAAAAGGAAAAGCTGACGCAGCAAGAGGAAAAATATTTACAAAATTAGGAAGAGAATTATTAATAGCAGTAAAGCAAGGTGGCCCTGATCCGGCTGGGAACTCTAAGTTAAAAGACGTAATAGCAAAATGTAAAGCAGCAAATATGCCAAATGATACAATAAATAATGCTATAAAAAAAGCATCAGGAGCTAATAACTCAGAAAATTACGAAGAAGTTACTTATGAAGGATATGGTCCAAATGGTGTTGCTGTAATAGTTCAAGCAAGTACAGATAATAGAAATAGAACAGCAGCTGATGTAAGACACGTTTTTGATAGAGCTGGAGGAAACTTAGGAACAACAGGCTGTGTATCATATATGTTTAATAAAAAAGGAGTAATTGTAATAGATAAAGCAAATTGTTCTAAATCTGAAGACGATTTAATGATGCTAGCATTAGATGCAGGTGCAGAAGATTTTGAATCAGACGACGAGTGCTATACAATTACTACATCACCAGAAGATTTTTCTGCAGTTAGAGAAAGCTTAGAAGCAGAAGGAATTGAGTTTTTAGAGGCAGAAGTTCAAATGGTTCCTACAACATATGTTACATTAGATGAAAAGGCTCAAGAAAGAATGGAAAAATTATTAGAAAACTTAGATGACTTAGACGATGTAATGAATGTATACCATAATAGTGAAAATAACTAATAAACAAATTTTGTTTATATTTTAAAAGTGCCATAGTTATGATACTATGGCACTCTTTTTATTAAATATCTAATTACTATTCCTCTTTCTTCTTATATATTCGATAAGATACTTTATAAGAAATATCGTAAATTATAATTGTCGCAAGTATAAGAATAAGTGGTAAAAAGTTGTTCATTATGTTTAATATATTAGCAGTTGCTAAATTTATAATGCTATTTTGCGCTACAGCAAATAACCCTCCTGCTAAAAGTATAATAATTGCAGCTACTATAAACATCTGAATTCTACCTTTTTCAGCACCCCATTTGTAAACACAAGGTATTTGTATTGCTTCTATAAGCCCTACTCCAAATATTCCTGCTAATGCTACATTTATATAGTCTTGAATATTTGGTAATTGTTTGTTAATTATAAATACTATTATAAAACTTGCTATAATTCCAACTATTGCTCCTATTATTGTAGAGCCAATTATTAATATATATTTTGATAGTAAGATTTCTTTTTTAGTAACAGGAAATGTTAAAATATAGCCATCTGCTTTTGATTGTTCATCATAATTAAATGTTGCCATACCAAACATTCCAAATCCAAGTGTTAGCATTAGTGTAATCATTACACCCACACCTTTTGTTGTTTCTTGTGCAAGTCCTGCAAAAACAAATATTAATATAAATACAATTAAAGTTTTTCTATAACTTTTTAATTGTAGTAAATCTTTTGTAATTAAGCCATTGATAATGCTCATACTATTTTTCCCCCTTTATATAAATTAACATTATGTCTTCTAATGTAGGCCTATCTATTACATTAAAATCATATTTTCTTTTAAATTCTGATTTGTTCTCTACCAAAACATCATATTCATATCTATTTACTTTATATTTTACATAGTCTTTTTTATTTATTTTTTCAAATTCTGCTTTAGAACATTTTACAATCCCATACTCTTCTAATAGTTCGTCTCTTGTTTTTGAAAGCACTATTTCTCCATCGTTTATAAAAGTAATATAATCTGCTATATGTTCTAAGTCTGATGTTATATGGCTAGATACAAATATTGAATTTTCTCCATTTTGAATAAAATCTTGGAAGATGTCTAATATTTCACTTCTAGCTACTGGATCTAATCCAGATGTTGGCTCATCTAATATTAAAAGTTTAGGATGATGAGCTAGCGCTACTGCTATTTTTAATTTCATTTTCATACCGCTAGAAAATTCTTTTGATATTTTATTTTGTGGTAATTTAAAGTCTTCTAAATATTTAAAGTATAATTTTTCGTCCCAGTTTTTATAAATGTTTTTCACTATTTTATTTATATCTTTTGGATTTAAGTATTCTGAGAAAAAGTTTTCATTTAAAACTACACCTATGTCTTCTTTTATCTTTTTATCGTATTTTTTTACATTTAATCCGAATATATTAATTTCTCCAGTACTATTTGTTAAATTTAAAATTGATTTTATAGTTGTAGTTTTTCCTGCTCCATTTTCTCCTATTAATCCCATAATCATTCCTTTAGGTAATGTTAGATTAACATTTTTTAATTCAAATTGATTGTATTTTTTGCATAAGTTTTTAACTTCTAATATGTTCTCCATCCTCTTTTATTCCTCCTCAAATAAAATATCTAGCATTTCTCTTATCTCTTCTTTAGATATGCCACTTATTTTCGCAATAGAAACAGCTGTGTCTATTAATCCTTCTATCTTTTGCAGTTGCTCCTCTTTTATGAGCTCTTTGTTTTTATTTGCCACATAAGTTCCTTTTCCTGGTATTGTTTCTACATAGCCTTCTCTTTCTAATTCTTCATAAGCATTTTTTGTAGTAATTACACTTATTCTTAAGTCTTTTGCTAAACTTCTTATTGACGGCAAAAGTTCTCCAGTTTTTAATTCATTAGATACTATTTTATTTTTTATTTGTTCTTTTACTTGCTCATATAAAGGAATATTGCTTGAATTACTAATTATAATATCCATACTTTTTCCTCTTTTCTTAACTGTATATAAACAGTGTATACTGTTTATATACAGTTGTCAATACTTTTTTATATAATTTTTTTGCATAAAATCATAACCACCAGTAAAACTGGTGGTTATGATTTCTATATTAATCATTTTAATTATTGTTCTTTATGGTTCTTTGTTAAACGAATTGTGCCAGAATTGTGCCAAAAACATTTATCATTTTATTGAAACCGTTGGGGCTGTAAAGAAAGAATTTTCAATGTTATGCCATTTACTATGGCCTGACATGACTAATTCCTCCTCTTTTTTAATTTTACGGTATATATTGGTATCATACTTTTTTAGTTTTGTGTAGTAGTTTTTGTGTTTTTGCTATAATTATTCGCCTTTAACTAATTACATTCAATTTTTTCTATCAAATTAACTTATATCCATTTTCACATTAACCTTTATATTATATTTTTTATTTAGTTTTATAAACTATCAAGACATTTCTTTATAAAAACTTCCATGTTAGTTTTATTACTTTTCTC
>CALXJO010000126.1 GCA_944388645.1 uncultured Clostridia bacterium | reverse complement strand
TCTTGTCTTATTGTTTCTATTATGTTTTGTTTGTTTATTTTACTTAATGAGTACTTCATTGTTGCTCCTACTATGATGAATACAAAGATTATTGATATTAGTATTGATACCCAAGGTATCATGTATCCGAAGTCTACTGAATTTTTGAATGCTTGATATATACAGAATGAGCCAAGTAGTCCTATTGGTATTCCTATTAGTAATGATTTTAGTCCATAAAGTAGGCTTTCTAATCTTATCATTTTGTTAAATTCTTTTGTTGTCATTCCTATTGATTTTAGGTTTGCAAATTCTTTTGAACGAAGTATCATGTTTGTGGTTATTGTGTTGAAGATGTTTGTTACTCCAATTAATGTTATTACTGTTATAAATCCATATAAGAATATTGATACTAGTAATAATATTCTTCTTTCTTGGTCTGCAAATTCTGCCAAGTTTGTGATGTGTACATTTTTATATGAGTCGTTATCTGCAATTATATTATTTATGTCTCTTTCTAGCTGACTTGCATCTGAAGAGTTAATATACATGCCTGTTGTAATTACTTCATTGTCTTTATCTTCCATAAAGTCCTCTGAAACAAATATCCATCCTCCTGTTGCATATGAGCCTTCAAATCCCATTGGTCTTTGGTCAGATCTTTTAGCAATAGTTACTTGTCTTTCTTCTCCATTTAAGTTTATTGTGATTATTTCTCCTTCTTTTATGTTATAGTAATTTCTTAAAACACTGGTTCCATCTTCATTATATTCAAACTCATCATCTTCTAATATTGCTATATTTTTATAATCATTTTCATTAAGTCCTAGTTCTTTGATGAACTTTTTAAAATAATCGTTGCTAAACATTATTACTGCTATTGTATCTTGATATTCTGTTTCTCTTTCTGCTTCTTCATAATATGTTCTATTTATATTTGAAATTTCTTTTCCATATTCAGAACCATATTTTTCTATATCTATAATAGCAGATGTTGTAAATGAATAACTGTAATCATCTATATTATTTAATTGTGCTATTTCATTATATAATTCTATATCTCCATTATAAACATCTACATTGTACTTCATATCTGTATAGTACAATCCTACTGCTCTTTTTCCATAATCTAAAAATGATGAAAGTGATATAAATATTGCAATACTTACTACTAACGATATTACTGTTGTTCTATATTTCTTTTTATTTCTCTTTAAGTTCTTACTTGCAATTACTCCACCAATTCCAAATATTTTTTTAGTAAGTTTTGATGTTTTTATTTTTTTTGCTTTTATTTTTATGTCTTCATTTCCTCTTATTGCTTCTATTGGTGATATTCTAGATGCTCTTATTGCTGGAATTATACATGATAAGTAAATTGTTATTGCAGATATTACTATAGATAATAGTATTGGAAGTAATGGTACATTATAAATAAATATTACTCCGTCCATCATGTCTCCTATTAAGTAATTTACAATCCATAATAATACAACAATTGCAATTATTCCACAAAGTATACCAAGTGGTATTGCTATAGCTCCAATGTATGTTCCTTCTAATAATACTGTTTTTCTTATTTGCTTTTTAGTAGCTCCAACAGATGCAAGCATTCCATATTGTTTTGTTTTTTCTGCGACTGATATTGCAAAACTGTTTCTTATTACAAATACACTACTTACTACAATAATTACTATAATTACTCCTGCAATTCCATACAATACATTCATTGTATTTTCGCTAAGTCCACCGTCAAATCTTATTACATTTACATTTGCAACTGTAGATATATCTACTCCTGTATCTTCTTTTACTGTATTAACTATTTGCTCTGTTGTTTCTTCATAATCACCTACATTGTTAAATAATACTGAAATATTAGCAACATCTGTGTTATTAATATTATCTGAATACGTAATTATAGTATAGCCAGGTGCTTGATAATCCTCTAATTCATAGCTTGGTCTTTCTATAATTCCAACTATTGTATAGGTTTTATTGATAGTATCTGTTATTTCTTCTTGTAAATTTTCTTCTTGAGACTCCTCTTCTCCTAAATAAGGATTTGACTGAGAAAGTACTGAGCCATCATCTACTAATCTTCTTGTTCCAACATCTAGTGAAAGTGTGTCTCCAACTTTAAGTTCTACTCCTCCATTATCTATTATGTGTTGTGATATAACAACTTCATTTTCATTTTCTGGTAATCTTCCTTCTACAATTTTAAAAGAACTATTTTGAAGAGCATTTCTATCAAATTCCATTAAAAATAAGTATGGTTTTCCTGGATTTATGCTTCCTTCCAATTTTGCATAACCTACATTTTTTGTTAAAAAGTAAGATTCTACATTAACATTTTCTTCTATAAATTTAAGTTCTTCTGCTGGAACATTTTCAAATCTCATATGATAATTGCCATGATCAGCCCTCATTGCATTTGCAAGTGTTTTTTGTGTACTAGATACCATGCCTGCAACTGCACAAATTAGAGCAGTAGAGAGCATTATTCCAATTATGGTAACAATCGTTCTTTTTTTATTAAGTTTTAAATTCTTTTTAGTAAACTTTTTTAAAATATCCATCTTAAATCTCCTTTTAATTTCTTTCATCTTTTATAATTTTGCCATCTTCTATTGTAATAACCCTTTGTGCTTCTTTTGCTATTTCTAAGTCATGTGTAATAATTATTACTGTTTGGTTAAATTTTTTGTTTGAAAGTTTTAAAAGTGAAATTATCTCTTCACTTGCTTTTGAGTCTAAGTTTCCTGTTGGTTCATCTGCAAGCATTAAGGCTGGATTGTTAATCATTGCTCTTCCTATTGATACACGTTGTTGTTGTCCTCCAGATAATTGGTTTGGTAAATGATTTACTCTTTTTTCTAATCCTAATGTTTTTATTAGATTATCTAATCTTTCTTTATCTGCTTCTTTTCCATCTAAATCACATGGAAGTGTAATGTTTTCCTTTACATTTAATATTGGAATTAAGTTGTAAAATTGATATATTAAACCAATTTGTCTTCTTCTAAATATTGCTAAATTGTCATCATCTAAAGAATATATATCTTTGCCATCTATATATACTTTACCTGATGTTGGTCTATCTACTCCTCCTAAAAGATGAAGTAATGTTGATTTTCCAGAACCTGAAGCTCCAACTATTGCAACAAACTCTCCTTTATTAACATTAAAAGATACATTGTCGACTGCATGAATTTTGTTCTCTCCTTTACCATAAGTTTTAACTAAATTCTCAACTCTTAAAATTTCCATTT
>CALXJO010000125.1 GCA_944388645.1 uncultured Clostridia bacterium | reverse complement strand
CTTACAGATGTTAGAATGTCTAATAATATGACAAATAAATCTATATTAAAAGTTTTAGAAAATGCTGGAGGTATGCACTCAGAAGAAGTTGGCTATGGGCTAAATAGTATAGAAAAAACAGGACTTAGCTGGGTATTACTAGGATGGAAAGTAAAAGTTATAAAAAGACCAAAATATAATACACAAATATCTATTCATACTTGGGCTAGAGACTCTAATAGAGTTTTTACATATAGAGACTATGAAATATATGATGATAATAATAATCTTTTAGTTATTGCAACAAGTAAATGGACTCTAGTTGATATAAATAAAGGAAAGATGGCAGAACTAACACCAGAAATAATCAATTTATATAAAAGAGAAGATAAATCTGTTTTCGAAGAAAGGAACATGCCAAAATTAAAAGAGCCAGCATCAGCAATAAGTAAGATTAGCTATCCAATATTAAGAAGTGATATAGATATTAACAACCATGTACACAATTTATATTATTTAGATTTTGCATATGAAGCATTACCAGAAGATGTGTATAGAGCAGAAGAATGTGATAATATAGAAATAATGTATAAAAAGCAAATAAAACTTGGTGATAAAATAGTTTGCAAATATAGTAAAGAAAATAATGAACATATTATTAGTATCAAATCAGAAGATGAATCTGTTTTACATGCAATAGTCAAATTATATTAAAAATAAGACTAAGATTTCTACAAGAAAATCTTAGTCTTTTATAATTATTTTATTTGCCTTCAAGTATCATAGGACCTATTTGAGTTACAGTACCTGCACCTAAAGTTATAACAATATCATTTGGCATAACCCTGTCTCTAATATATTTTGCAATTTCGTGGAAATCAGACATGTATAGTGCTTGCCTGCCAACTCTATTTATATTAATCTGTTTTACCAAATCTTTTGAAGAAATTCCATAAGTATTTTTTTCTCTTGCAGCATATATATCTGTAACAATAATATTATCAAATCCAGATAAAGCTTGTGCGAAATCATTTAAAAGATTTTTAGTTCTACTATAGGTATGTGGCTGAAAAATAACCCAAGACCTATTATACTTTTTCTTTTTCATAGCATTATATACTGCTTTAATTTCAGTTGGATGATGACCATAATCATCATATACAGAAGCTCCATTTGTATTTCCTTTATATTCAAACCTTCTATGTGCTCCAGTATATTTTAATAAACCTTCTTTTATAACTTCTTTTTCAATACCATATTCATAACAAGTTGCAATACAAGCTAAAGCATTGTAAACATTATGAAGTCCTGGAACAGACAATTTTATACTCTTATAAAATGTATTATTTCTATATACATCAAAAAGAGGAAAGCCATTATTATCAAAAGATATGTTTCTAGCAACAAAGTTTGACTTTTCATTGTTTATTCCAAAAGTTACAATTTTTGAATTGGTGTTTTTATATAAATCTACACAATTTTTATCATCTGCATTAAGTATTAATAATCCATCATCAGGTAGTAAACCTACAAATTTAACAAAAGCATTTTTAACATGATCTAAATCTTTAAAATAATCTAAATGGTCATTATCAATATTTAATATAACTTCTGTTTTTGGATGGAATTTTAAAAAGCTTTCTACATATTCGCAAGATTCTAAAATGAAAAAATCACTTCTACCAACTCTATTATTTCCATCTATTTGTTTTAAAATTGCACCTACTTGAATAGTAGGATCTTTTTTAGCTTCCAAGAAACATACTGAAATCATAGAAGTAGTTGTTGTTTTACCATGTGTTCCAGATATACAAATTGTATCTCTATAAGCCTCAGTAATTAGACCAAGAAAAGTAGATCTTTCCATGGTTTTTATATTAAGCCTTTTTGCTTCTTGCATTTCAATATCTGTTTCTGGTATAGCTGCACTGTAAACAACTAAATCAGCTTTTCTTAAATTTTCTAAATCATGCCCTACAACAACATGAATATTACTTTCTCTTAATTTATCTACAAGCTCTGATTCACTTGCATCTGAACCAGTAACGATAAATCCATATCTCTTTAAAATTTCAGCAATACCACTCATGCTAGTGCCACCGATTCCTATCATATGTATGTGTTTATATTGTTTTAACTCATCTAAGTTAGTCAATTCCTAAGCACCCCTTTAAATATAAATTTACTTGATATATTATATACTGAAAATAGAAGTTTTTCAAGGAAAAAATTTATTTAATTATTATAAGGATTTACATTTTCTAATTCCTTGTAAGTTTTAATAGTAACATTATATGAATAATATTTATATTATATACGATAAAAAAATATAAAATTTTTGTAAAAGATAGAAGGAAAAAAAGATTAAATGAAGAATAATATAAATGTACATAGTAATATTGTACAAAAAATAAAAACTTTGGAAGGCGGTGCTCAAATGGAGATCACAGATGTACGTGTAAGAAAAATCAGTTCAGGAGGAAGAATGAAGGCAATTGCTTCTGTAACATTCGATCAACAATTTGTTGTTCATGAAATTAAAGTTATAGAAGGACAAGATGGACTATTTATGTCTATGCCTAGAAAAGAAAGAAATGGAAAGTATATGGATATAGCTCATCCAATCAATCAAGAAACAAGAGACATGATTGAAAAAGCTATATTAAAAGCTTACGATGAAGCAGAAGATCCAGTACCAAATAATAATGATGCTGAATCAGATAATAAAGAAGAAGCTTAATTTATAAATACCCTTTTGAGGGGTATTTTTTTTGTCTAAAAAATAGACCCCCCGCAGTCATAAAAATCATGGGGTGACTGCGGGGGGAGAGGAGGTACGGCCTTTTAATTAGGCCAAACTAGGTGTCTGATTGAGCTTCCTCTGAACATCCTGGATAGGATGCCCGGGAATGCGAGGGTTGTCCTCGATGGCCACATATACGCGACCACCAATCTGATATGTGTTAGTGAGGTTAGCTTTTTTAGCTTCCTCAGGCGTTGTCACGAATAATGCTTTCATAGTAGCATTGACCTCCCTTTTTATTTTTCCATTCGGAATACTTAAATTATAACATATTTTAGCAAAAAAATCAACCATAAATTTAATTATGTTTACTTATAAGCAATTTAAGTAAATTTATAACAGAAAATAAGTAGTATTATGTCGAATATAATAGATGAATTTTAGTTGAAAATATAGACAAAAGATGGTACAATAGATAATGCAATTTAAGTTAGATAAAGGTAGGGAAATAATTTGACATCAGTAGAAGATGGT
>CALXJO010000124.1 GCA_944388645.1 uncultured Clostridia bacterium | reverse complement strand
AAGGAGGATAAATGATACCAGAAAAGTTAAAAAAGGGAGATTATATTGGAGTTATAGCTCCATCAAATTGTATAGAAACTGATGATTTAGAATATATTAATGCATCAATTGCTTTAATGGAAAGCTCGGGCTTTAAGATAAAGTTTGGAAATTTCGTATTTGAAAATACTCTAAAATATGGAACTGATCCAGTAAAAAGAGCTAAAGATATAAACCTGATGTTTAAAGACCCAGAGGTAAAAGCTATAATGTGTGTAAAAGGTGGGGAAGACTCTAATTCTTGTTTTGATTATATAGATTTTGAAATAATAAAAAATAATCCTAAGATTATATGTGGATTTAGTGACAATACAAGTATATTAGATGTAATTAATGATAAAACAGGATTAGTTACTTTCCATGGACCAACTTTTAAGTCGTTAACATCTTGGGGAACAATTACTGCATATGAGCAATTTATGAAAACATTTGTCAAAAATGCAAACGAAATTGGAGATAGGGAAGATGAGTATAAAACTATACAAGCCGGAGAGGCAGAAGGCTTACTAGTAGGAGGTAACCTATCATTATTTACTAAACTTGTATGTGGAAAATATAAGATAAATATAAAAAATAAAATATTATTCTTAGAAGAATTAGGATTTGAGTCAATGCCAGAGCTTGTAAATAGTAATATTTATTATTTAAAACAAAATGGAGTGTTTGATGAAATTGCAGGATTATGGATTGGAAATTATGAACACCCAAGTAAAATATCTTTAGAAGAAATTATAATGAATGTACTAAAAGATGATTATAAATTTCCAATAATAAAGTCAGATAATTTTGGGCATATTGACAAAAAAACTGTAATTCCAATAGGGGCTAGAGCTAAAATAGATACTACAAAAGATGTAAAAATTGAATTAGTAGAGAATATATTGTTATAATTTAATTGTTTACAAAAGAAATTTATATATCTTTTCAAATTCTTTTCGTCGCCTTGGGTCGCAAGCAAAGCTTGCTCCAAAACTTACGCGGCTCCTCAAAATTTTTAAAATATATAAATTTCTAAATGTGATAATAGAATGAAGTGAGGAAAGTAATGTATAAATTATGGGAAGAATTAGAAGAGTCTATTAAAGGATGTAAAAAATGTAAATTATGTATGAATAGAACTAATATAGTATTTGGTACTGGAAATAAACAGGCAGATGTAATGTTTATAGGAGAAGGTCCTGGAGCAGATGAGGATAGATTAGGAGAGCCTTTTGTAGGAAAAGCAGGTCAGCTTATGAATAAAGCTCTTCAAGCATTAGATATAGATAGGGACAAATTATATATTACAAACATAGTAAAATGTAGGCCACCACAAAATAGAGTTCCAGAACAAGATGAGGCAGAAGCATGTCTAAATTATTTAAGAAACCAAGTAATTTTGGTAAAGCCAAAAATCATTGTGCTATTAGGAAGTACAGCTCTTAGAAATATATGTGGCCAAGAATATGGAATAACTGCTTCTCGTGGAAAATGGATTGAGAAAAAAGGAATTTTATATATGCCAACTTGGCACCCAGCAGCTCTTCTAAGAGATGAAACTAAGAAAATAGATTTTTGGAAAGATTTAAAACAAGTAAAGCAAAAGATGCAAGAAATAAATGAAAAATCAGATTAAATTTATATAATGAAAATTTACATATTTTTTTGAATTTTATCGTTTCTTGCTGGAGCTTGCGCTCCAAAACTCTGCGCGAAGACGAAAAATTCTGCAAAAATATATAAATTTTCTATAAGATTCAAATATTATTAAGATTAATTTTTAAATAGAATAATTTATAATAAGGAAGGACTAAAAAATGGAAGAGAAAGAAATTAGAGAGTATTGTTTAAATTGTAAAGTAAAACCTTGTAGTAATAATGGATGTCCATTAAATAACGATATTCCAAGCTTTATACATGAAGAAGATTATGAAAAAGCATTTAATATACTTTGTAATACAACAGTATTACCTGCTATATGTGGTAAAATATGTCCTCATGAAAAACAATGCCAAGGAAGTTGTGTAAGAGGCATAAAATCACATCCAGTTCCAATAGGAGATATGGAAAGCATAATTGGAGATATGAGTATAAAAAATAACTATAAAATTCCAAAAGAAATTGATGAAAAATTGGTAGATAAGAAAGTAGCAGTAATTGGTTCTGGACCTGCAGGACTTACTTGTTCTGCATTTTTAGCAAGAAAAGGAGTGCAAGTTACACTATATGAGAAGTATAATGAACTTGGAGGAATTTTAGTACATGGAATTCCTGAATTTAGATTACCAAAACAGACAGTTAAAGATACAATAAGTAAAATATTAGATTTAGGAATAAAAGTAGAATTAAATAAAGAACTAGGGAAAAATCTAAATATAGAAGATTTAAGTGGAAAATATGATGCTGTATTTGTTGGAATAGGGGCAAATATTCCTAGTAAAATGAATATTCCGGGAGAAGATTTAGAAGGCGTATATGGAGGAAATACTTTACTAGAAACAGGAAAACATCCATCATATGAAGGAAAAACTGTAGCTGTAATTGGTGGTGGAAATGTTGCAATGGATTCTGGAAGAACAATAAAAAGACTAGGAGCAAAACAAGTTTATGTTATATACAGAAGAGCAGAAGAACAAATGCCAGCAGAAAGAAAAGAAATAGAATCTGCCAAAGAAGAAGGAATAGAATTTTTATTCCAAAACAATATAGTTAAAGTATTAGGAAACACACATGTAGAAAAAATAGAATGCATAAGAACACAGCTTGTAAAAAAAGAAGGAGAAGACCGTCTATCACCTGTAAATATAGAAGGTAGCAACTACATAATGGATATGGACTATGTAGTAATGGCTACTGGTTCAAAACCAGAAGAAAAAGTAATAGAAAACTTTGAGAAAAACAAATGGGGATATATTGCTGTAAATGAAAAAATGCAAACATCTATAAAAAATGTTTATGCAGGAGGAGACATAGCAGGAGAAAAACAAACAGTGGCTTGGGCTGCAAGAAGTGGAAGAAACGCAGCTGAAAGCATAATTAAAATTTTCGCCCAATAGATTCGCCCAATAGGGACGCCCCTTTTTGGGCGAAAATTAATTATCTTTATTTAGACTGTAAAAATTTCGCCCAAAAAGGGGCGTCCCTATTGGGCGAAATTATTTATCATTTTCAAATTCTCGTTTTAATAATATTTTCTTTATATAATTAATAAGTTTTAAGAACTTATTTTCTTTTCTTTCAATTA
>CALXJO010000123.1 GCA_944388645.1 uncultured Clostridia bacterium | reverse complement strand
ATTGTATTATATCAATTATTTGTATCAATTATAATGAACATATTTAACCAGCCTTATGAAATAACAATAAATCTAAACTTACTTGCAGTAGGAATAACAGCAATATATTTCTTTGGTATATTTTTACTTGTGTTATTTAATAGTAGAAGAAAAATAAAAAAGACAAAAGTATATGATTTACTATATGCAGAAAAGAAAAATGAAAACAATATTATAAAAAAATCAAGAGGAAATGTATTCTTATTTGTGGTATCAATTGTATTATTAGTAACTGCACTACTTATTATAAAAGATTCATTTTATAATATTGAGGAAGAAACATCTGCAACAAAAGTTCTAAGTGCAATAATAATGTTAATCGTAGGAATATACTTATTCTACATTAGTTTATCTAGCTTTATTGTAAAAAGATATTTAAATAATAAAAAAAGAAAATACAAAAAAGACAACATGTTTTTGTATAGAAATCTAACTTCTAAAATAAATACAATAAGTATTACAATGGGTACAATTGCATTAATGTTTACAATTATTTTAATAGGCGGGAATGTGGCACTTCTTATGAATAATATGTTAAACAACGAAATTGATATGGGGTATCCTTTTGAGATAATGATAAGCACAAAAGATGGGGATTTTTCAGAGTACAAGAAGTACATAGAAGAAAATGCAAAAGTTACAGATATGCATGAATACCAAATTTATGATATACCAAATACAAATATTCATGAAGCACTTTATGATACAATATTTGATGATAGATATTTTGAAGATATTGATACAGTTATGAGTTTAACAGATTATAATAGATTAAGAGAGATACTAGGATTAGAAAAGCTTACATTAAATGATGATGAAATAATAATACAAACTATGAAAACAGCAGAAAACTTTTTTGTAGAATATGTAAAAGACCATCCAAGTATCAAAATTGCTGAAAAAAACTTAAAAATAAAAGAAGTGAAAGGTTGAAAAATAAACATTTAGTGCTATAATAGAAAAATGTAGAGGAAAGTCAAATATGAGTAGAAAAGATAAAGTAAAAATTTTTAAAATAATTTTAATGATTTTTGTTGTAATTATTTTTATTGGAGTAATAATATACTTATTTCCTGTAATGAAGGATTTATCAACAAAAGAAGGTCAAATTGCATTTAGAGATAAAGTGGAATCTTCAGGATTTTGGGGCATGCTTTCATTATTTGGTTTGCAAGTAGCAAATATATTTTTAATAGTAGTTCCAGGAGAACCAATAGAAATAATAGCAGGAATGTGTTATGGAACTTTTTGGGGAACAATATTTGTAATGGCTTCAGCTTGTATAATCACAATAGGAATATTCTTTCTAGTAAGAAAATTAGGAAGAAAATTTGTATATGATTTTTGTAGTAAAGAAAGAATAGAAAAAATAGAGAATAGTAAACTATTTAAGAACCCAAAGAAAATCGAAATGATAATGTTAATACTATTTTTAATACCAGGAACACCAAAAGATTTATTAGTATATTTAGGAGGCTTACTTCCAATAAAAGCAAGTAGATTTATATTAATATCAACATTGGCTAGAATACCATCTATAATATCATCTACAATTGCAGGAGATCAACTAGCAGTTGGACAGTGGCAATTAGGGTTAATTTTATATGCTGCAATAATAGTTTTGGTATTAATAATAATATTTATATATAACAAATTTGATAAAGACAAAACAACTGATGAAATATTAAAAACTATAAAATAAGAAGGAAGAAAATGTATTATATTTATATGTTAAGATGTAAAGACAATTCTATATACACTGGAATAACTACAGATTTACAAAGAAGAATCGAAGAACATATTACAAAGGGAAAAAAGTGTGCAAAATATACAATGAGACATACAGCAGTAAAATTAGAACAGGCTTGGCAAACAGAAACTAGAGTAAATGCTTCTAAATTAGAATACCGTATAAAACATTTAAAGAAAGAACAAAAAGAAGAAATAATACATAATCCCAAAATGATAAAAATATTAGAAAACAAAATAGATGTAAATGAATATAAAAATGTAAAAGAACCAGAACTATAGTTTTGGTTCTTATTTGATTATAAAGCTAAAATATGTTATAATTAGTTTATTAAGTGAAATTTGTATCACTTAAAGTCCGTAAAAATAGTAACGAAAAATGGAGGTACTTTATGAAAAAACGGATTATCGCTATTGTATTGGTAGCACTGATGATGGCTTTGGCACTTTCCGCCTGTGAAGGCGATGGAGCCTATCAAGACACATACAATACAATGCAGACTGGTAACAGCCTGCAAGAGAACCAACCAACACCGACCGACATCGAATTCTCTCTGCAGAGGTATAACCTTACAAGAAGAGCATACTATCTGAATGGCCAGGAAGAAAAGGCCAGCAATCTGCCCTGTGAGGTCGAAAAGCCTCTGGGCTACATCTATCTATTTGTTGAAGGGGTAGGCTGTATTGCAAGAGAAACAGTTGATGGGCAGGTAACAAGTCTGACCACATACCTTACACCCGACAGCGAATTGTATTCATCCAGCTATGCAGTAGAGTGGGTGCCTGATGTTGATGGTACCTACGGAGAAAACAATCAAGGTATTTTTTGGTTCACCGTAGATGGTGCCTACAAAGAGTGGAATGGTATTTACTTACTTTCGAGTGAATACTATGAAATTTCTGACCCGATGCTTTCAGTGGTTGTTAATGGAGGTGACAACTGATGGAGAACAATCATAAAACTATCATTACAGTTGTTGCAGTATTTCTTTTCTTGGTTGTTGCAACGGCAGCAGGAAGAACCATCTGGAATAACTACTGGAGTGATGTTCAACAGGCAGATGTGAACACATCCTACGAGACACAAAAAAAGGTTGAAGACACCGCACGGGCCTACATCAGCTCGTACAATTCCGATGTAGATATCTACAATGCATATTGCAACAGCGAAGATGAAAACTTGCGCGCATATGCAGAGTCTGCTAAAATGAGGGCTATTAGAACGGCCAACTCTTACAATGATTATCTTCAGAAAAACAGTTATGTTTGGAGAGATAACATGCCGAGAGACCTTCCGAGCACTCTTTCCACAGACATCGGAGAAGATACCGAATAAATACAATGCGACCAGAAGCGACGCCTAATTTAGGCGTCGCTTCTGGGTTTATAAATATATACCCCCCATATTTACAAATACAGGGATAGGGTATATAATATAACCGGTGATAAGAAATGAAAGAAAAACAATGCAAAAAT
>CALXJO010000122.1 GCA_944388645.1 uncultured Clostridia bacterium | reverse complement strand
CACAATGCAAAGTATAATTTGTTTAGTTTTAATTTGATATATCAAATAATATTAAAATTTATTTCAATAATTTAAATTCTTAAAAAAATCCCAACAAAAACAAGGAGATGTGTAAAGAATATGTTTAAAAAACTATTCGTTTTATTTATCGTGCTCGTTTTAGTAATTGTACTATTATGCTTGTTTTTATATGACAAAAATATACTAGAAGCCGAAGCACTAGGAAATGAAGAAAACATAACAGAAGAAAATTTACAAGATACACAAGAAAGTACAGAAGAGGAAATGTTAGGTAGAATTATTATTGAAAAAATTAGTTTAGATGCACCAATAAAAGAAGGAAGCTCCATAGAGATATTAAAAAATTTTGTAGGACACATAGAAGAAACTGCTAAATATGATGGAAATGTAGGTTTAGCTGCACATAATAGAGGAAATGAATATTCATATTTTGCAAGAATTAATGAACTTGTACCAGGAGATGAAATAATATATCAAACAAAATTTGGAGAGCGAAAATACATAGTAAATACTCTAACAGAAATACTGGAAACTGATTGGAGCTTATTAGAGCAAGACCAAACTAATAAACTAACATTAATAACGTGTATTAAAAACAAAGTAAACCAAAGGCTATGTGTACAAGCCATACAAAAAGAAATATAAGAAAGGAATGAAAATTATATGAAAATTACCAAAATTTTAAGTGTTTTAATATTAATAATATTGATAGTAACAAATGCTTTACCAGTATTTGCTATAGAATTTTACCCAGGACAAACAATAAGACTAAAGAAAGACCATGAATGTACATCGGTGTTAAAAATGAAAGGACAAGATTTATTAAAAGGTGTAGTATATGTTGTTTATGAAGACCAAGCGACTGGCAAAAAGCTTCCTGCTTTTTGTGTTGAACCATCAAAAGAAGGAATTGGAACCGGTGCAGGTGATGAGTATGATGTAACATTAGATATGTTAGACAATCAAGCTTTATGGAGGATTTTATTTAAAGGGTTCATGGGAAGCAAGTATTCTGATTGGGGACTGGAATGTGAAGATGACTTATATTACGCAACTAAAACGGCTGTCCATTGTTTAGTCGACGGGATTAATCCAAAAGGAAAATATGAAGTTCCCAATAGAGTTGGATGGGGAGAAGAGGTGACCTTAGAAGAAGTACAACGAAGAGGTACTAAAGTTTTAGATGTTGCTGAAGAGTTATATAACTATGGAATTAATGGGCAAGAAAATTATGTACAACCACAAATAGAACTTACTAAAGAAAGCGAAAAAGTTACAACAATAGATTCGGAAGAATTTTTGCTTCAAGAATTTAGAGTAACAGGAAACAGAGAAATTGATGGATATAATGTTGGAATAGAGGGACTTCCAGACGGAACTAAAATATTAGATGTTAATGGAAATGAAACTTACGATATGGAGAGTGATATTTTTAAAGTCGCAGTTCCTGTTAGTAAAATAGATAGAACTTTAAATGAAAATATATTCATTAATGGAGTACAGATTAAAACATATCCCGTATTTTATGCCATAGCTTATAAAGAAGAACTACAAGATTATATAATTTATCCAGGAGAAACAGAATATGCAAATGCAGAATTTAATTTAAAAATCATTCCTGCTAAATCTAATCTAAAGGTAATTAAGCAAGATGAAGAAACAAAAAAGCCAATAGCAGGAGTAAAATTTAATGCTAAATATTCAGAAAGTGGAGAAAATATAGGAGATTATATTACAGATGAAAATGGTGAAATAGAAATTCCAAATTTAAGACCAGAAAAAATTACATTAACAGAGTTAGAAACATTAGAGCAATATGAGCTAAATAATACTCCTCTAGAAATAAAAATGAATTATGGTGAAAATAAAGAAATAAAAATCTACAATAAGTATAAAAAGGGCAAATTAAAGGTAATAAAAACAGATAAAGAAGATGATAGTATTAAATTAAAAGGTGTAGAATTCGATTTAATAGATAAAGATAGTAACATAGTAGGTCATATGGTAACAAATGAAGATGGAGAAGCACTATTAGATGGAATAAATATTGGAGATTACATTTTAAGAGAGACCAAGACTAAAGAAGAATATAAAATTTCGTTAGAAGATAAAAATGTAACCATAAAATGGAATGAAGAATCTGTAATTACAATTTCTAATGAAAAGAAAAAAGGTCAAATAGAAGTTGTAAAAGTAGACAAAGAAGATAATACAATAAAATTAAAAGGTGTAGAATTTGAAGTATTAGATAAAAATGATAATGTAGTTGATAAGATAATAACAGATGAAAATGGAACAGCAAAAACAAAGCTATTGCCAATAGGTACATATTATTTAAGAGAAATTTCTACAGACGATAAACATATACTTAATGACAAAAAAATTGAGACAATAGTAAAAGAAGATGTAACAGCATCAGTAATAGTGGAGAATGAAAGAATAAAAGGACAAATAAAAATAGTAAAAACAAGTGAAGATAAAAATAATATATTAAATTTAGAAGCGGGAGCACCAATAGAGGGAGCAAAATTTAACATATATAATGCTGAAGGAAAATTAGTAGACCAAGTAGTTACAAACAAAGATGGAATAGCCATAACTAAAAAATTAGATAAAGGAAAATATTCAGTACAGGAAATTGAAACAGGAAAGTGGTATATATTAAATGAAGAAAAGTTTAATATAGAAATTAAAGAAAACAATGAAATAGTTGAATTAGATATAACAAACAAGTCTGAAAATCCAGGAGTAGATATAGAAAAAGAAAGTAAAAACATTGTAAAAAAGAATGAAGAAATAGATTATGAATTTACAATAAAAAACACAGGAAATACAAAATTAACAGACTTTACTTGGTATGATATATTACCAAATCAATACGCCAAAATAACGAAAATAGAAACAGGAACATTTAACCAATACATCACTTATAGCATATATTATAAAACTAATAGAAAAGCAGATTATCTAGTCTTAAAAAAAGACTTAAATAGTAAAGAAAACAATTATATAGATTTAACCAATATTTACTTAGAAGAAGGGGAAGAGATAACTGAAATAAAAGTATGCTTTGGAGAAGTAGATGTGGGATTTTCAAATGAACAAAAACCACATATTTATATGAAATTAAAAGATAATCTAGAAAATGATACAAAAATAGAAAACTTTACTATATTAGAAGGGTATGACAAAGATTATAAAGTAACAGATGAAGATGAAACTACTGGCACAGTATATAATGTAGAAGAAAAGAAAAAGTTGCCTAGGACAGGTTTTTAA
>CALXJO010000121.1 GCA_944388645.1 uncultured Clostridia bacterium | reverse complement strand
TTACTAGCACTCTTCAATCTAAATACTATCGCTCTTTTCTCCGACATTTTAGCTCCTTTAATATTTTTTGTTAGGTTACTAACAAATTTTAGCACGATTTTTTAATGTTGTCAATAGTAAAAGCATACCTTTTTATAGGTATGCTTAAATTTTATTTATTATTCATTTTTAATCTTAAATATCCAAGCTCTGTCCATCTGTTATATGCTAGGTTTATGCTAAATAATAGTGTTGGTTTTGCACCAGCTCTGTTTTTATCAACTACACATGAATAATATCTTTCATCTGGGTCATCATATTTTGTTAAATCATAGAATGTATCATCTACTTCGTTTAATGAATATTCATATTTATCATAATTTTCTTTATGAATTTGTTTAAATAGACAAAGTGTATCTAAAACTTCTTTTACTGTTCTACTAACAGCTAAGTCATTTATGTTTAAGTTAACTGGGTCTGTTGAAGTTTCTGAAAGTTGTAAAGTAGAGCCTATAAACATATGGAAATTTTGAGCTAAGTTGGAAAGTATTGTTGCTGTTCTTTTTATTTCTTCTCCATTTCCTATATTGTCTATATCTGTTTTTAAAGTATCATAAAATACATATTCTACTTCTTCTTTGTAATAGTAATTCATTATAACTTTCTTTAGCTCATCATTTGTATGATCTGTTATGTTTATAAAGAAAATTGAATTATTTACTTGTTTATTAAACCAATTGGTTACTCTTATTACTTTATTAAATTCTGTAGATACTTCTGCAAGTCTTCTAGAAAATTCTGCTCTTGTTTCATTTTCTTCTTGAAGCACAAATCCATCTGCGTCTACTTTAACTGTATTTGGATCATCTGGTCTAAATTTATATTCAAGTAATTCTCCTTCTGTTTTGTGTAATACCTCTCCGTGTAATTTTTGTATGTCTGGATTATTTATTATTGTAGTAATTAAACATAGTCTCATTTTTTCTTCTGACATTTCGTTTGATATTAGAAGAACTTTCTTTTTATGTACTAAGGAAATGTATGCTGCTAAGTTTATTGTAAACCTACTTTTACCAGAGTTTGAAGGCATTGCAAATGCTGTTGTTTCCCCCTGTCTTACACCTTTAAAAACACTAGATAAAATCTTAAATGGTAAACTTAGTCCATTTGTTAAAGTATTATCTCCTTCTACTAAGAAATTTGTAAGATTATCATTTAATATGGCTCTTTTGAATTTTTCTGTAGCTGTTACTTGTTCGACTGCTCCTTCTACTTCTTCTGGTGTCATTTGATTATATAAATCATATTTTATAATATCTGCAATTCTTTCTTGTGTATGCCTTACTGGGTGCTCTTTACAGCTTCTTCTTAAAATAAATAATTTTTTAAGTTCTGTGTAAACATTTTCCATTCTAAGTTTAGAATTTTCATAATCTACTTGTACTCTGTATTTTAAATCTGCAAGTTCTGGAGTATTTTTTGCAAAATTATAATCTTTTTTAGCTTCTTCTGGTGCATATCTTTCACCATCTGTAAAGATAATTGTTTTATAAATTTCAAGCATTTGCTCATCTAAAAACATATTCTCCTTAAAAGGAAAATAATATGCAGAAATTAGTTTTAAATCGTTTAAAAGTAATCCAATATAAGCTTTTTCTAATTCCGTAGAAGCAAGTTCTTTTGGGAATCCTATTTCTTCTTCTCTTTTTCTTTCTTTTATTTTTTTCTCTTTTTCCTTTACTTCAGAAAAATCAATATACTCAATATTTCCTCTTGCTTGTAGATCTTGTAATTCATCTAATGCTTCTTGAAATTTCTTTTGCTCTAAGAACATTCTTATTCTTTCAATAGAGTCTCTATTTTCATCTGTAACTTTGATTCTATCTAATAAACCATTAATGACCTCAATATTATCCTCTCCCATATTTTTCTCCTTTTATTTAATCTATCATAGTTATTTTTTCTATAACAGGTTGATTTTCTTTTAGCACTGTTCCATTTGAATCCTCTACTTGTGTATCTTCACATATTTTATCAACTATTTCTATTCCATCTGTTACTTTTCCAAATGCTGCATATTGTCCATCTAAACTAGGTGTATCTTCTTGCATTATAAAGAATTGTGAACTAGCACTATTATATGAAGTTGCTCTTGCCATAGATATTGTACCTCTTACATGTGATATACTATTTTGCACTCCATTCATTGCAAATTCACCTTTAATATTTTCATCACTTCCACCAGTTCCATTTCCTAATGGATCTCCACCTTGTATCATAAATCCTTCAATTATTCTATGGAATGTTAAGCCATCATAAAAGCCCTCATTAACTAATTTTGCAAAGTTTGAAACTGTTATTGGTGCTATATCTGCATATAATTCTAGTGATATTGTTCCATAATCTTTTATAACTATTTGTGCATGATGTGTTCCTGAAGAATACATATCATTTACCTCACTTTCTTCATTTTCTTCATTATCAACTATATTTTGCTCAGTATTATTTTCCTCTTGGCTTGTTGGTTCTATAGTATTTGTATTATCTTTTATTCTGTTATTATATATTGCAAAACATACAATTGCAACAATAACTAAAGCTACAATAATTCCTATTATAATATAAGATTTTTTCATTTGCATTTTTCCTTTCTATATTTTAATTTTCAGATTCATTTTATATCTTTTATATATAATTTGCAACTTTAATTTTTAATATATTTAATATGTTCTATGTTACTATTTTTACTTCTTTCTACCATACAATTATAAATTCTATCTCTCAATTCTTTCTGGCTTTGTTTTGGTGGTAATTCTTTATTTGGATAAAATGGTCCATCAATATATGTAACAATCTTAATTTTATCATTGTTTTTTCCATAGCTTTGATATGTATTTGTAAAACAATATGCTGGAGCATTTAATTGTACAGGGTATTTAAATGATACATCTTTAAATGGTCTAATTTTTGTATAATATGGCCATATATGTGCTTCTGGGTAAATAGTTATAGAACACTTTTTTTGCATTTTATATTTTATTTCTTTTAAAAAGTTTTTAGTTGCTTTTACATCTGATGGAATTGGTATTGCTCCTAGCATTTCTACAAATGTGCCTGTTCCTTTTAATGAGATGTTTACTGGATTTACTATTAAGAAATTTCTTTTAGGAAAGTTTGCAATACTTGGTATAAATGTATCTGCAAATTCTTGAGTGTGGTTTCCATACATAAAATACCCTTGATTTTTACATTCTTTTAATTTTTCTTTTCCTACAAATTTAATTCTAAATTTTATTTTTGCATACCCTACTTTTATTGGTATACTAATAAAATTTTGTAATAAATATGAGCAAATATTCCATATTATATTTTTATGATATTTAAATTTTTCATCTATTACTCTAGGTTTTAAACTAGATACTGAAAATTCATCATTTAATTCGTCTTTATA
>CALXJO010000120.1 GCA_944388645.1 uncultured Clostridia bacterium | reverse complement strand
AAGTGCTATATTTTTATCAAAAATAATAAAAATGTTGAAGTAGATTTACTAACCACCCCAACATTTATTATAGAACCCCTTCTTTTAAGTTTGTACTAGCTGTGAATTGTAACTTTTTAGATTGCAAAGGTTAAGATTTGACATATGTAATTATTGAATATATAATGTGCTTACTAATATTTAAATATTATTGGAGGATTTGATATGGAAAATAAAGATAATATAACAATAGGAATAGAAGGATTAGTAGGAGCTGGAAAAACTTCACTTTGCAGAGAACTTTTAAATTTAGTTCCTAATAGTATGATTTTACATGGAGGAAATTTGTATAGAGGAATAGTATATGCACTAATGACTTCAAATGTAGATTTAAAGCAAATGATGAGCAATCCAGAAAGTTTAAAAAACTTAGATATTAAGCAACTGATGGATAAATTAAAAGTTGAACTTAAGGTAGAAAATAGACAAAGTGTTGTATATGTAAATGGAAAAGAGATAAATGAAGATAATTTACAATCAGATGAAACTTCATTAAATGTTTCAAAAATTGCAAAAGATGCAGATAATTCTAAATTTTATATATTTGGAGCTTCATTAATAGATATGTACAAAAAACAATATAATTTAATAATTTCTGGTAGAGACTTAATGAAAATATATCCTAAATTAGATTATCATTTCTTTATTACAGCAGACTTAGATACAAGAGTAGAAAGAAAAGTAAGTCAATATCAAGATGTTAACAAAGAACAGATTAAAGAGCATATAATACAAAGAGATAAACTTCAAGAAGAGTCAGGCTTTTATAAAAGATATGACAAAACTATAGATGTAGATGTAACTGACTGTAGTACACCAGAAGAATCTGCAAAAAAGGTATTTTCTTACATAAAGCTTTAGGAGGATGTTTATGGAATATAAAAATGAAAAATTGGAAGAATTTAATAATTTTCTTGATGGAAAACAAGTTGCAATAATTGGAATGGGAGTTAGCAATATTCCGCTTCTAGACTATTTTTATGATAAAAATGCAAAAGTAACAGTTTTTAGTACAAATGCATTATCTGATGAAATAATGGCAAAGATAAATAAATATAGATATGAAGTAGAACTAGGAGAAGATAATTTATCAAGACTTAAAGGATTTGACATTATATTTAGATCTCCAAGTGCACTTCCAACAAAACATGAATTTCAAAGCGCAGTAAAAAAAGGCGCAATATTAACATCAGAAATAGAAATGGTATTAAAACTTGCACCATGCAAAATAATTGGAGTAACCGGAACAGAAGGAAAAACCACAACAACATCATTAATATATGAAATATGTAAAAAAGCAGGCTATAATTGTTTCTTAGGAGGCAATATAGGAAAACCGATATTTACAAAAATAAATCAAATGAAACCAGAAGATATAGTTATATTAGAATTAAGTAGTTTTCAATTAATGGGAATGACAGTAAGCCCTAATATAGCAGTTGTTACTAACATATTTCCAGACCATTTAAATGTACATAAATCATATGAAGAATATCAAGATGCAAAAAAGAGTATATTTAGAAATCAAACTGAGGAAGGAATTGTAATATTAAATAAAGATAATGAAATAACAGAAAAATTTGCAGATGAAGTAAAAGGAAAAGTAATATTCTTCAGCAGTACTAAAAAATTAAAAAATGGTTATGTATATGATAGAGAAGATGGATTTATTAAAAAATGTACTGATGGAAAATGTGAAAAAATTTTAAATAAGAATGATATTAAATTAAGAGGAATTCATAATTACGAAAATATTTGTGCAGCACTTGCTGCGACAGAAACAGTTGCAAGTAAAGAGGCACAAATAGAAGCGGTAAAAAACTTTAAAGGAGTAGAACATAGATTAGAATTTGTAAGAGAAATAGATGGCGTAAAATATTATAATGACTCAATAGGAACTAGTCCAGCAAGTACAATTGCAGGATTAAATGCTTTTGATGAAAATATAATATTACTTGCTGGAGGTTCAGACAAAGGATTAGATTATAAAGAAACTGGAGAAGTAATTGCAAAAAAAGTGGGAACACTAATTCTAACAGGACCAACTGCACAAAAAATAGAAGAAGCAACAAAACAAGCACTTTCTGAAGAAAAAAGTATAGAAATAATACATACAAACAATTTAGAAGAATCAGTCAAAGTTGCAAAAGAAAAAGCAAGGAGCGGAGATATAGTTTTACTTTCTCCTGCAAGTGCAAGTTTTGATGCATTCAAAAATTTTGAAGAAAGAGGCAATTATTTTAAAACCTTAGTAAATAACTTATAATATGTAACAATATATAAAACCTTCTCATACAATAAATTAGTAGAGGAGGTTTTTGTATGTATAACTATGATGAATATATGAGAGCTATAATAGGCGAGAATCCTACAAATATAAATAGATACCCATTACAAACAAATGTTTTTAATACATATAATAGGCAAGATATAAATATTCCTGAGCCAACTTTAGATACAATAAATTTATATCCAGATATATTTTTAACTTTAAATCCTATAATAGAAAATAGATGTAAAGATATTAATTCAAGACCAACAAAAGAATTAGTTTCACAATTAGTAGAAGAAATTTATGCAAAAACAGATAATAAAGGAAATAGAAATTTTTTACGAGACTTAATAAGAATTTTAATATTAAACCAATTATTAAGAAAGAGAAGAGAAAATAGATGGGTTCCAGAAAGTAATAATATTCCACCAAGATTCAGACAAACAAATCCAAATAGACAATATTTAAAATTTTAAATATTAAATTTATAAAAATTTATATATTTTTTCAAATTTTTCTCGTTTCTTGTTGTCGCTACGCTTCAAACTACGCGAAACTTCGAAAATTTTCAAAATATATAAATTTTTTAACAATTTTTTACTTTTTTGAAAAGACATATTTGTATATTCAAATTTCAATTTGAGTATAATAATAATGTAAATTTTTTTTGAAAGGTGGATATATAAATGAAAGTTAAAGATTGTATGTGTAATCATGTTAATTTTGTAAAACCAGAAACAACTATAAAAGACTGTGCAAAAATGATGGGTGAACAGCATATAGGTTGTACTCCTGTTTGTGATGATGAGAAAAATGTAGTTGGTATTGTTACAGATAGAGATATATTATTAAGAGCTGTTGCATGTGATAAAGATACTTGTAAAACTCCAGTAAGTGAGATAATGACTACAAATCCTTGCACTTGTGAGACAACAGCAGATATAACTGAAGCAGAAAGATTAATGGCTACTAATCAAATAAGAAGAATTCCTGTAGTAGAAAACAAGAAAGTTGTTGGTATATTAACTTTAGGAGATTTAGCTGCAAATGAAGCAATTGATGAAGATGACCTTTGTGACACAATAGAATGTATATGTGGAAGCGATGATAAAAACGCTGAATA
>CALXJO010000119.1 GCA_944388645.1 uncultured Clostridia bacterium | reverse complement strand
TTAAACAATCTATCTTCTCTAGGATATTTATCTGTTGCAGGAAGAGAACAAGATGTTTTAGAAGCAATATCTCTAAACACATCATATTGCATAGCATATTTCCCCATCAAAGCTAAATCATATGCGGTAGAATAATGATTCTCGTCATGAATACCATTTGGATTTACAAAATGTGTATCTTTGCAACCAATCTCTACAGCTTTTTCGTTCATCATACCTGCAAATGCTTCTACAGAACCAGCAATATGTTCAGCAAGAACAAAAGCTGCATCATTTGCAGAAGGGATGAGTAAAACATTTAAAAGTTGCTCTATAGTTAGTTCTTCTCCTTCTTGAATGTTTGCATGTGAATATCCAGAAGGGACAGAATATATAGCATTATGACTTGCTACAGCAGTATCAGTCAATTGGCAATTTTCAATAGTTAGAATAGCTGTCATAATTTTAGTAGTACTTGCTGGATACATTCGAGTATTTGCATTTTTACTATATAAAATTTTACCTGAATCTAAGTCCATTAAAAGAGTCGATGGTGAATATGTAGATGGAATGTTACTTGCGGTACCTTCTTCAGCTGAATTTGTCTCTGCAATGGCATCAGTTGTATCTGGCGCCTCAGAACCATCAGTGGTTCCTTCTGCAAGGACAAATGTATTCAATGTTATTAAAATTATAAATAAAATTAACAAAAATCTCTTAAATAAATTAGACTTGTGTTTAACACTCATGAAAAAACTCCTAAAAAATAATATATGTACAATATAATATATTAAAAAGTACAAAATTTCAATACCAAGGACAAACTAAAATGTAAATAATATATAAAAAGTTACTATTCACAGCTATTTAAGTAAATATTCGTATAAAAGGAACTTATATTTTTTTTCGAATTTTATCGCTTCTTGCTGGAGCTACGCTCCAAATTGCTGCGCGAAGACGAAAAATTCTACAAAAATATATAAGTTCCCCAAACACAATATAATTTGGCTGTGAATAGTAACTAAAAAAGACAATAAAAGTTCTAAAATGAGTGAAACTTTATTTTAAAGCATGAAAGAAACAAAAAATTAAAGAATGGGTGAAATATGTATCTATGAACTAAAAAAAGAATAATAAGTAAGAAGTGAGGTGATAATAATGAAAGACTTAAGTTTAAAAATGAAAATTGCAGTAGTGATAGGTGGAATAATAGTAATTGGAACAATTGGATTATATATGTATAACACATCAGCTGATAGTGAAGACTATGCATATTATGAAGAAGATATGAACATAGCAGATGGGGAAGATACAGAAGAAAATGTGGTGCCAGCCAAAATAATGGTACATGTTACAGGGCAAGTAAAAGACCAAGGAGTAGTACTTTTAGACGAAGGCTCAAGAATAGTAGATGCAATAGAAGCAGCAGGCGGAGAAACTGATGATGCAGATTTAGCAAAACTAAATTTAGCATATGTGTTAAATGATGGAGAAAAAATATATGTTCCAAGTAAAGCAGAGCAAAATCAAGAAATAGAATATGTTACAACATCAAGTGGAGACACTGCAAGTAGTGGAGGAGGTAGTATGAGTAGTAATTCATCAATAATAAATATTAACACAGCAGGACAAGCTGAACTTATGGAACTTCCAGGGATAGGAGAATCAATTGCAAATAAGATAATTGCATATAGAGAAGAAAATGGTAAATTCAAAACAATAGAAGATATAAAAAACGTCCCTGGAATAGGAGACAGTAAATATGCAAACATAAAAGACAAGATAAAAGTTTAGAGTGTTGTACAGTAAAAATTTAGAACTTGTAAATAAGGTAAGATAAAATCGGTGGTCATTCAAATAAGACTTTGCAACACTTTAAAGTACAAAGGTGAATAAAATTTATGATTTGAAAATCTTATAAACGAAAAAATACGTCCTCACTAAAAATGAGGGCGTATTGTATTTAATAATTGAAAATCAATAAAATACTTTGATTAATTATTGTGCTTAAATAAATTAATTATTTTATGATAAATACGAGTAAAAATGTTTCCTTTTCGTGCAGGAATTAAAGCGGTATTATTAGCATCTGTCTGTAAACTATCTCCATTTGCACTAGTATTTATTTGCAAACGTTCTTGTTCTATATCAAGATTTGCCTGTAAATTTTCTGTATTTAAACTAGAAGATTTTTGAGAAGTAGGGAAAATTTCAGACATATCTTTAAACTTTTCTCTTTTAAGTTTTTCTTTTTGCAAAAGTTGCTCTTTATCATTTTTTGCAAAATCTTCTTTTTCATCTTCTGCCATCCAATAACTTCTATAAATTAAAGACAAAATAGCTTCAGATTCCTTTAACAAAGGATGTTTATCTATATCAATATTAGGATCTATGTGGGTTTCATAATCTGGATTCATATTCTCTTTAATAAAATTTAGAAATTTATTAGGAATCTTATTAACTAATTGAACATCTGTAAATTCAAGAACATCATAGACTTCTTTTAATGAATTTCTATACACTTCATCTTTCATAAGATACCTCTCCTTTTTCATTAGTTCTAGTAATAAATTCCTTCAAATCATTAAAAGTAGATTTAACTAAATCAGCAGGAGTTCTAACAGCTATTGCCTTAAACTGTTCTCTAGTAAATCTTCCTTTAGCAAAGATTTTGCTTGCAGTATTTTGAAAAATAGGAGCATCTTTTACAGATTCCCATCTTTCCATGTAGATTCTTCTATCATCTGGGCTATCCATAATAAGATTTAAAAAACTATTTGCCTTTTCTTCTTCAGAAACATCAGTCCTTAAAAAATTATCTAATCTTCCTTTATATTGTTCAGGGTTATCAGTCACTCTAATAGCTGTATTAATTAAAGATGCATATAAAAATACATTCTGTTTTATAACCTCTGGGTCCAAGGAACCATTAGCCATTCTAAACTCAATAGTATTCTTGTTAGGATCCCCAATATTGGTCAAATTCAAGCCAGAATAGCGTTTATTACCTATTTTTAATGATTTTGTAAATTGTTTAAATCTTCCCATTTTCTTATATGAAACTCTTAAAGTACCATCTTCAATTTGCTTCAAAATTTTTTGACCGGTTGGATTTGCAAAACCTTTATGAAAAGGCGAAGATAAAAGATGAATACCAGTCATATTTCTTTTTATAGCGTGCTTCCTTATAGGAGAACCCTTCTCATTACACATTTTATATAAAAGTTCTTCTGATTCTGCATACAACCTTAAGAAATTCTTCATTCTATTTGGATCCTTAGTAAGACAGCCAGAATCAAAATGAACATGTAATCCACAAGCACTATCAGCTACAACTTTATCTCCCTTGTTTCCAGGATACTTTTTCATCTGCTCACACATATCTGCAACATCTTGCCAGTCAGATTCAGTATCTCTTAAAATTGGAGAAACTAATTCAGCACCACCTTCACCAACAAGCATCTCTTC
>CALXJO010000118.1 GCA_944388645.1 uncultured Clostridia bacterium | reverse complement strand
CAATTAACTAATGCATATAAATATTTAAACCATGTTATAGCATAGATGTAATTGTCAAAGAAATAAAAGATGGGGAGGAATAGGATATGAAAGTAATCAAAAGAGATGGAACAATTGTTGATTATGATCGTGAAAAAATCAGAGTTGCTATACAAAAAGCAAACAATGAAGTTTCAAAAAAATACAGAGCTACAGATGAAGAGATAAACGAAATCATAGCTTATATTGAGGAACTTAAAAAATCAAGAATATTAGTGGAGGATATACAAGACATTATAGAAGAAAAATTAATGTCTTTAGATAAATATCAACTAGCTAAGGAATATATAACATATCGTTATACAAGAGCTTTAGTTAGAAAAGCAAACACTACAGATCAATCAATAAAAGAATTAATCGAAGGAGAAAGTGAATATTGGAATAATGAAAATTCTAACAAAAATGCAAAAGTTGTTACAACACAAAGAGATTATTTAGCTGGAATAACAAGTACAGATATAACAAGAAGATTCTTATTACCAGAAGATGTTGTAAAAGCACATGATGAAGGAATTATACATTTCCATGATGCAGATTACTTTGCTCAAAATGCATTACACAATTGTGATTTAATAAATCTAGAAGACATGTTACAAAATGGAACAAACATAAATGGAGTTATGATAGAGAAACCACACAAATTCTTAACAGCTATGACAATAGCAACTCAAATAATAACAGCAGTTACATCTAGCCAATATGGTGGAGCAACAGTAACAATGACACACTTAGCACCATTTGTAAGAGATAGTTACAATATATATTTAAAGAAATATAGAGATAGAAAACTACCAGAAGACCAAGTTGTTAAATTTGCAAAAGAAGACTTAGCAAAAGAAATAAGTGATGGTGTACAAACATTCCAATATCAAATAAATTCTATGACAACAACAAATGGACAATCTCCATTCTTAAGCGTTTGTTTATACCTAGGCGAAACAGATGAATACAAAGAAGAACTTGCAATGATAATAGAAGAAGTATTAAAACAAAGAATACTAGGAATGAAAAATGAAAAAGGTGTATACATTACTCCTGCTTTCCCTAAACTATTATATGTATTAGAAGAAGATAACATTCACGAAGACAGCAAGTATTGGTATTTAACAAAACTTGCAGCAAAATGTACAGCAAAGAGAATGGTTCCAGATTATATATCTGAAAAGAAAATGTTAGAACTAAAAATAGACAAAAATGGAAACGGAAACTGCTATCCATGTATGGGATGCCGTTCATTCCTAACACCATATGTAGATCCAAAAACAAATAAACCAAAATATTATGGAAGATTCAATCAAGGAGTTGTAACAATCAACTTAGTAGATGTTGCACTATCATCAGGAGGAGACTTCAAAAAATTCTGGAAAATCTATGATGAAAGATTAGAGCTTTGCCATAAAGCATTACAAATAAGACATGAAAGATTGGCAAAAGCAACAAGTGATGTAGCACCAATATTATGGCAATATGGAGCTCTTGCAAGACTAAAGAAAGGTGAAAGCATACACCCATTATTACATGGTGGATATTCAACAATATCTTTAGGATATGCAGGTCTATACGAATGTGTTAAATATATGACAGGACACAGCCATACAGACAATGGAAAAGGAAAAGATTTTGGACTAGAAGTAATGAAAAAACTAAATGACAAATGTAAAGAATGGAAAGCAGCAGAAGATATAGACTACAGTGTATATGGAACACCAATAGAGTCAACAACATATAAATTTGCAAAATGCTTACAAAAGAGATTTGGAAAAATCAAAGGAATAACAGACAAAAACTATATAACAAATTCTTACCATGTACCAGTATTTGAGGAGATAGATGCTTTCTCTAAACTAAAACTAGAAAGCCAATTCCAACAATTAAGCCCAGGTGGAGCAATATCTTATGTTGAAACACCAAACTTACAAGAAAATCTAGAAGTTGTATTACAATTAATAAAATTCATATATGACAACATCATGTATGCAGAACTAAACACAAAATCAGACTATTGCCAAAAATGTGGTTATGATGGAGAAATACTAATAGATGATAATCTAGAATGGTATTGCCCAAATTGTGGAAACAGAGACCACAGCACATTAAATGTAGCAAGAAGAACATGCGGATATATAGGAAGCAACTTCTGGAATAAAGGAAGAACACAAGAAATAAAAGAAAGAGTACTACACATAGACAACAAAGACGATGTTGATGATGATTGCGATTGCGATGATTGCAAACACGAACATGAAGAAGAAAACAAAGAAGAAAACGTAGAAAACAAAGTACAAAAGAATGAACTAGTATTAACTAGATAGAAAAAATTCGCCCATGAGGGACGCCCCTTTTTGGGCGAAGATGTTTTTGGGGACACTTCTCAAAAACACCCAAAAGATGTTTTTGGGGACAGGTCTCAAAAACATCTAAAACCTGTTTTTAGGGACACCTCCCCAAAATACCAAAAACATTGAAGAGGAGCAATATACAATGAGATATAACAAAATTAGAAAAATGGATATAGCAGATGGACCAGGAGTAAGAGTGTCAATATTTATGCAAGGATGTACTTTTAATTGTAAAAATTGTTTCAATCCAGAAACACACGATTTTAATGGAGGAAAAGAATTTACAGATAATACAATTGCAAGAGTATTAGAGCTATGCAAAAATGAAAATATAGAAGGTTTATCAATACTTGGAGGAGAACCAATGCATCCAAAAAATATTGACGGAACCACAAAACTTGCAAAAGAATTTAAAGAAAAATACCCAAACAAAAATATATGGGTATGGACAGGATTTTTATTTGATAAAGATTTAAAAGACAAAGAAGTAATGAAATATATAGATGTTTTAGTAGATGGACAATATGTAGATGAATTACATGATCCAAAGCTAAAATGGAAAGGTTCATCAAACCAAAGAGTAATAGATGTACAAGAAAGTTTAAAACAAAATGAAGTTGTACTATCAAACAAATAAAACAATTCGCCATAATCAAGAGACATTCCTTGATTATGGCAAATTATTTTTGAACTGTAAAAATAACGTTTATAGTTACAATTCACAGCTTATATAAATATGTAATTATAGGAAATTTATATATTTTTTCAAATTCATTTCGTCGTCTTGGGTCGCTCCTTACGTCGCTCCAAAACTTACGCGACTCCTCATAATTTTCAAAATATATAAATTTCCTAAATAGAATCATTTGATTTAAATAGCTGTGAATTGTAATCGTTTATGTAAGGATTTTGTAAAATTTGCAAAAAATGTATTGACATAACTAGTAAAAGATTATATAATTATCGCAGTATTCTAAAATAATGATAATATGGATTATTATCAACAAAAACGGAAACTATTAATCTCCGAAGAGATAGTAAGGGTGGTTAATATAAAGAAGTTTATAAAAAATAT
>CALXJO010000117.1 GCA_944388645.1 uncultured Clostridia bacterium | reverse complement strand
AAATGCCAGAATTTGTACATTTACATGTTCACAGTGAATTTAGTTTGTTAGATGGAGCAAATAGAATAAAAGACTTACCAGTTCGTGCAAAAGAACTAGGAATGAAAGCAATGGCAATAACAGACCATGGAGTCATGTTTGGAGTTATTGACTTTTATAAAGCATGCTTAGCAAATGGCATAAAACCAATTATTGGTTGTGAGGTATATGTTGCACCAAGAAAAAGAACAGATAAAGATCCAAACTTAGATGCAAAATATAACCATTTAATTTTGCTTGCAAAAGATAATGATGGTTATAAAAACTTAACAAAATTAGTATCTCTTGGATTTACAGAAGGATTTTATTATAAGCCAAGAATAGATAAAGAGGTATTGAAAAAATACCATGAAGGGCTAGTATGTTGTAGTGCATGTTTAGCAGGTGAAGTTCCATCAGCAATTTTAAGAGGCAATATGGAAGAAGCAGAAAAGGTAGCTTTATGGTTTAAAAACTTATTTGGAGACGATTATTATTTGGAAATTCAAAATAATGGTATAAAAGAGCAAGTATTAGTAAATCAAAAGCTTGTAGAAATGTCTAGAAAACTAAACATTCCACTAGTTGCAACAAATGACTCACACTACTTAAAAAAAGAAGATGCATATAACCATGAAATTTTACTATGTATACAAACAGGTAAAAAGATTACTGATGAAGATAGAATGAGGTTTGAAACAGATGAATTATACATAAAATCTCCAGAAGAAATGGCAGATTATTTTTCAGGTGTACCAGATGCTATAGAAAACACTGTAAAAATTGCAGATAAATGCAATGTCACATTTGAATTTGGACATACAATATTACCAAATTATGATGTGCCAGAAGGTTTTGCAACACATTATGATTATTTAGAAAAACTTACTGATGATGGAATAAAAAATAGATATGGAGAAAATCCTTCACAAGAAATAATAGATAGAAAAAATTATGAATTAGGCGTAATAAAAAAGATGGGCTATGTAGATTATTTCTTAATAGTTTGGGATTATATTCATTATGCAAAAACACAAGGAATTCCAGTAGGTCCAGGAAGAGGTTCTGGTGCAGGTTCAATAGTTGCTTATGCAATAGAAATAACAGATATAGACCCAATAAAATATTCATTACTTTTCGAGAGATTTTTAAATCCAGAAAGAATAAGCATGCCAGATTTTGACGTTGATTTTTGTTATGAGAGAAGAGGAGAAGTTATAGACTATGTCTCTAGAAAATATGGACATGACCATGTATCGCAAATAATTACATTTGGAACAATGTCTGCAAGAATGGTAATACGTGATGTTGGAAGAGTATTAGACCTACCATATGCCACAGCAGATAAACTTGCAAAAATGATACCAAATGAATTACATATAACAATAAAAAAAGCATTAGAGCAAAATAAAGAACTAAGTGATGAATATGAAAACAATCCGGAAACTAAAAAATTAATAGATATTGCAATGGCATTAGAAGGAATGCCAAGACAGGCATCAACACATGCTTGTGGTATAGTTATTACAAAAGAGCCAGTTGTAAATTATGTGCCTCTATATGTAAGAGATGGAATGATATCAACCCAATATATAATGACGACTTTAGAAGAACTAGGTTTGTTAAAAATGGACTTTTTAGGATTAAGAACTTTAACAGTTATTCAAGATACCATAAATTTAGTAAAAGAAAATAGAGGAATTGATGTTGAGTTTGATAAAGATATGAATGACCCAAAAGTATTTGAGCAATGGCAAGATGGAAATACAATGGGAATATTCCAATTTGAAAGTCAAGGTATGACAAACTTCATGAAAGAACTAAAACCAGATAGTTTAGAAGACTTAATAGCAGGAGTTTCACTATACCGCCCAGGTCCTATGGATCAAATTCCAAGATACATAGCAAATAAAAAAGATCCAGAACATGCAGTATATACACACACATCCCTAAAACCAATTTTAAAAGTTACATATGGTTGTATGGTTTATCAAGAACAAGTAATGCAAATAGTAAGAGACTTGGCAGGCTATTCTCTAGGTCGTGCAGATTTAGTACGTCGTGCAATGGGTAAGAAAAAGCTAGACGTTATGGCAAAAGAAAGAGAAATATTTATTCATGGACAAGTAGATGAAAACGGAAATGTAATAGTTCCTGGTTGTGTTAGAAATGGAATAGATGAAGAATCTGCCAATAAGATATTTGATGAAATGGCTGAATTTGCAAAATATGCATTTAATAAATCTCATGCTGCTTGTTATGCTGTTGTTGCATATAGAACAGCATACTTAAAAGCATATTATCCAACAGAGTTTATGGCTGCAATGCTTAACAGCTTTTTAGGAAATTTGGACAAAATTCCAGAATATATAGATGAATGTAGAAGACTAAAAATAGATATTTTAAAACCAGACATAAATAGAAGTTATACTAAATTTACAGTTGATAATGGAAAAATAAGATTTGGCATGGGTAGTATAAAAAATGTTGGCATTGGAGCAGTAGATTCCATTGTAGAAAATAGAAAAGAACATGGAGAATATAAGAGTTTTACAGATTTTTGTGAAAGAATAGAAGGAGAAGCTGTTAACAAAAAGTGTATAGAAAGTTTAATAAAAGCAGGAGCTTTTGATAACTTTGCTGAGACAAGAAGTACTTTAATGGCATCTTTTGAAGATATATTAGATACTATAACTGGTTCTTCTAAGAAAAACATACAAGGACAAGTATCAATGTTTGATATGGGAGGAACAACAGAAGAAACAGAAGACTTAGAAAAATTAAAATATAAATATACTACTTTAAAAGAATACTCAGACCAAGAATTATTATCAATGGAAAAAGAAATGCTTGGTATATATATATCAGGGCATCCACTAGAAAAATATAGAGAGCAAATAGCAAAGCAGACCAATATAAATTCTTTGGAAATTAGACAATCACAAGAATTACAAAATATTAATGAAGAAAATTCTGCAA
This sequence comes from uncultured Clostridia bacterium, assembly GCA_944388645.1. GTDB lineage: Bacteria > Bacillota > Clostridia > TANB77 > CAG-508 > CAG-245. The sequence goes on along the minus strand of CALXJO010000117.1, from coordinate 479 downwards.
ATATAGAAAATTTAAGCAGAGCAATGTACTTACAAGATGGACAGCCTGTAAAATATGCAGGAATAATCACTTCAGTAAAGAAAAAATACACTAAAAACAATAAAATAATGGCTTTTGTGACTGTAGAAGATTTATATGGAAGTGTAGAAATAATAGTATTTGAAAATTGTTATATGCAGTGTTCAAATGAACTTATTGATGAGAACATAGTTTTAATTGATGGAAGATTAAGCATAAGAGAAGATGAAGAAACAAAAATAGTTGCAAGAGAAATAAAAAAATTAACAGAAGAAAAAAGACAATCTCTAAACATAAATATAACAAACCTATCAGAGCTAGAAAAAGACAAATTAAGAGGTGCACTAAAATTCTTTACTGGTGATAAAAACAATATGCAAGTAGAAATAATAAATGGAGACAAAATATCACCTGCTGGTGGATTATATGTTACAAAAGATATATTAGAAGAACTACAAGAA
>CALXJO010000116.1 GCA_944388645.1 uncultured Clostridia bacterium | reverse complement strand
TGTGACCAACCTAGTCCTATTACCCAACTTGGTTGCATGCTTGAATTGTCTACTTGTTCTGAAAGTAGGGCTAAACTGCTTGAACTGTTTGTAACAAAGTCAAAACATTCTTTTGCTTTTTTCTTTTCTCCACTTTTTATATAATACATAGCCATCCATAATGTGGCGATTGGCCATGGATTTCTTCCTTCCATATAGCTGTCTTGTTCAAATCTTAAATATCCACTTGTATATGTTCTTAGTGTCATGTTTATTTTTTCTACTGTATTTTGTATTTTTTTCTCTTTTGGTCCAAATAGCTCAAATGGATATACAGAACCTATTATACTTACATCCATTTTTTTATCTTTTGTATTGCGATATAGTATTTTTGATTCTTCATCATACATATTGTCTAATATATATTTCTTTATGTTGTCTTTTTCAAGCTCCATTTTTGTAATATTTTTTTCTATTTGTTCTATTTTTAGTCTATTGTTTTGATACTTATCTTTTACTACATTATAAATTTCATTCATTGCATTAAATGCAGCATATATGCTTGATAGTGAGTATAAATGTACTCCTTCATTCATTTCCCATAAGTCATAACTTACATGTTTATATATTTTATCTTTTTCCTTACCTGTTTCTTTTATTTTATCCTGAATTTCTCTTTTTACTAAATCTTTTTCTTCTTTTTCGTCAAATATATATTCCAAGTATTTGAACAAGAAGTGTAAGGCGTTTTCACACATTTTTAAGTTTTGTGTTAAGAATTTTATATCTTTTGTTACTTTGTAATGTTCGTTCATTCCATAAATTACACTTGCAGTTTCATCTATCTGGTAACCCCAACAAGGTGCTAATGTTCCATCTGTATAAAATCTTTGTTCCCACATTCCATTTTTACTTTGAGTTTTTTTGCAGAAGATTTCATAAAATTTATCTGATTCTTTTGTCATATTTAAATAATCAAATGCTTTTGTTATAAAAACGGCATCACGTGGCCAACAATATGCATATCTTCCACTTTTTTGTCTTTGTTCGTCTACTTCTGCAGATGCTGCAACACCACCAGTTTCTTCGTTTTGTAATAGTGGAAATAGTAAAATTGTACGTTTATATATTTCTTTAACTCTTGCATTTACAATCTTATTTTCTACATCTTTTATTTTTAATCCATCATGTTTATCTAAATAATTTTTCCAGTATTTTTTTGTTTGATTATATTCTTTATTTATTTCTAATTTTGTTAACCTATCAATTTCTTCTTCCATCTCTTCTGCTTTTTTTAGTTCTTTATTATTTTTTATATAAATTCCTATATAAAAATCTTTTTGATCTCCTGGCTTTAATGTTCCCATATTATAACTTATAGCAGAGTCTTCAGACATTCCTATATAATCCTTGTCTTGTAACACTCCATCATGTATATAATTTTGTACATCATTTATTCTATGGCCACTTACTTCCTGGTTCGAGAAAATAGCAAATGAATAATCATGATTATATTGTATTAATCCATTATCTATTACTTTACCAGATACCATGTTATTTACATTTGTTAATAATTTTGAACGGATTAAGAAATTAATATTTAAGTCTATTTTGTTTGAATTAACAAATGTATATTTTCTAAATAATACATTTTCTTTTATTGTTACAAAATCTGTTTGTTTAATATTTAATTTAAAATATGTGTTTTCTATCTCTGTATTTAATATATTAGTATCATCTGTATAATATTGATAATATCTATTATTTACATCATCATGTAAATAAATTATTGCGGAATCGTTTACTTTTACACCCATTTGAAAAAAATCTATAAATTGCTTAAAATCTGAATTTGGATAATATAACCTTAACAATTCTCCTTTAGAACTAAAAGTAGCTCTAATGTCTTTATTTCCAATTATGGCATCATTAAAATATTTTTGATTCATAACTCTCTCCTTTTGTTTTTTATTCTTTATTTTCTATTATTTCTACTATTTTTCTTTCTAGCTCTTTTACTTTATCATTTAGTCTGCTTATTTCTTCATCACTTCTGTCTTGTTCCAAGAAGTCTTCTTTTACTATTGTCTGCATGTCTTCTATTTCTTCTTGTAATGTTTGTATTCTGTCTAATACTTGTAATCTTAAATATTTCTTATCTACTGGATCATTGTATGGTTTTTCCATTGCGAAATTATCATCTAATGTATATTTTTCTCCAAAATCTGGAATTGCTACAGGAATATTTACATTTTGTATTATTTTATCTTTTAGAACTAATTGTGCATTTGGTTCACCATGTACTAAGAATATGTGTTTTGGTTTTTGTATAAACGAATATACAAAGTTTAATAACCATTGTTGATCTGCATGTCCTGAATAGCCTTCTATATATTCAACTCTTGCTTTTACACTAAATTCTTCTCCAAATATTTTAACCTTTTTTGCTCCATCAACTATTGTTCTACCTAATGTTCCTGGTGCTTGGTAACCAACAAATAGTATTGTACTTTTTGGATTCCATATATTATGTTTTAAGTGATGTTTTATTCTTCCAACTTCACACATTCCACTGGCAGAAATTATTATACAAGGTTCATCACTTTCATTTAATGCTTTTGATTCATCAGCAGTCTTTGTAAATTTTAGTCCTGGAAATTCTAGTGGATTATCTCCTCTTTCCATTATGGCCTTTGTTTCTTCGTCAAATAAGTCTTCATTATTTTTAAATACTTCTGTTGCAGAAATTGCTAAAGGACTGTCTACATATACTGGAGCATTCATCAATTTTTGATATTCCTCTTCGAATTTAGGATCTTGACCTTTTTGTTCTTTTATCATATCAAGTTCATATAATATTTCTTGTGTTCTACCAACTGCAAAAGATGGAATAACAACAGTTCCTCCATTATCTAATGTTTCTGAAACAATGTCTAAGAAAACTTTAGCTTTATCATCTGTGCCAACATGTAATCTATCTCCATATGTAGATTCCATTACTAAATAATCTGCATCTTCAATCATTGTTGGTGATGATAGAAGTGGAATATCATTATTTCCTAAGTCTCCTGTAAATACTATTTTTGTTTCTTTTCCATCTTCTTCTATCCATACTTCTATAATACTTGAACCAAGCATATGTCCTGCATCATTAAATCTTACATGAATATGTTCATCTACGTCTACTATTTCATCATATTTTACTTTTTTAAATATTTCTAAGCTCTTAACTGCATCTTCAGCTGTATATAATGGTGGAAGTTCTTTTTCTCCTTTTCTTTTTCTTTTCTTATTTTTCCATTCGTTTTCTTGCTCTTGGATGTGTCCGACTGTCTGGTAACATTATTGCACATAAATCACATGTTGCTTTTGTGGCATATACAGGCCCTCTAAAGCCTTCATTATATAATTTTGGTATTCTTCCAGAATGATCTATGTGAGCATGAGTAAGTAGCATAAAATCTATGTCTTTTACATCATAAACAAATGGCGCCTCATTTTCCAGTTCCTCTGTGGCCTTTCCTTGATACATTCCACAATC
>CALXJO010000115.1 GCA_944388645.1 uncultured Clostridia bacterium | reverse complement strand
TAATAATTAAAAGTTGATATATTTTAAAAATTTCGAGGAGGCGCGTAAGTTTTGGAGCGACGTTAGGAGCGACCCCAAGCAAGGCGATAAAATTTGAAAAAATATATCAACTTTTTTATAAAATCTATGTTTCGCCCAAAAAGGGGCGTCCCTCTTGGGCGAATTTTTATTCTATTTCCATTTTTCCTTCTTCATTAATGTAAGCATATGTTTTTCTTGTATCTTCCGTTATTTCTTCTTTTTCTCTTTCTTTTACAATGTTAGATATTCTAAGCTGTGGAGCTTCTATTGATGATGCAGAAATAATTGCATCTTTATTTCCTTTTGCTCCAGCATGTGCTAAGCCTCTTAATATTCCTAAAACTACTATGTTCTCGCCTGCTATTACTTCAGCTCCATCATTTACATCACCTAGAACGACTAAGCTTCCTTCAAATTCTATTTTTTGTCCGGACCTTAATGATCCTCTATGGAATTTTGTTTCAGATACTGCAATTTCTTTACTATATGTTTTAACTATTCCATGTAAACCTAAAGTTCTAGGACTATCAAAGTTTATTTCTACATCTAAATACCTTTTAATTAAGTCTTGTATTTCGTCAATTTCTCTATTTTTTAATACTTTTCCAGTAATAACTATTGGAGTTGTATCATCCTTATACAATTTTTTTAAATCAGGTATTTTCTTTCTTAAAGCAAATAATATTTCTTCTTGTTCTGCTGAGTCTGCTATTTTTATTACTATATTATCTTTTTTTAAATTAATGCTAATACAATTATTCATAATTTTACATCCTTTCTCAATTCACAATTCATGTTGGGAAAGAATTGTGCTTTTGGCAAGGAAAACAAGTTTAAAATTTATGAGGCGTACTTTTTGTACGTTGAATAAATTTTAAATGAAGTTTGACAAAGCCAAAACGCAATTATTTTTCAACATTCTACATCCTTTTTAATTAATTACTTGAATAGTTGGTAGTGCTGTTACATCCTCTGTTACCTCATTTATATTCATTCCAAAATATTGTGCAATAATGTCTCTTGCAACTTCTGCTGTAGAGCTTCCATGTTGTCCATTTCTTACAAATACAACTATTGCTATTTCTGGGTCATCAAATGGTGCAAATCCTACGAACCATGCATTTGTTTTTCCTTCTACACCTGTTTGAGCAGATCCTGTTTTTCCTCCTACTTCTATATCAAAATTTCTAAATGTAGAATATGCTGTACCTCCAGATTCGCTTGTAACTCCTCTCATTCCCTCTAAAATTGCATCTAGGTTTTCTTGTTTTATTTGTAAGTCTTCTGTTGTATCTTCTGTTAATCCTAGTCTTTCGTTTACATATGACTCGTATTCATCTCTTGGAACTTCGCTTCCATCTGCATTTACTATTGACTTAACTATTGTAATGTCTAGATGTTTTCCTCCATTGGCAAGTGTTGCAACATATTTTGCCATTTGTAATGGTGTAAATGTATTATAACTTTGTCCTATTGCTGCAGATATGGTTTCTCCAGGATTCCATACTCTGTTTTCTTGCTCTGCTATTTGTGTACTTGCTAGAACACCAGATATTTCTCCTACAAGCTCTATTCCTGTTTTACGTCCTAGACCTAGGTAAGAAGAATACTGTGCTAGGGTATCTATTCCAACTCTATCTCCTACTTCATAGAAGAAATAGTTACATGAATGTTGTATTGCTTGAGATACATTTAATCTGCCATGTCCACTGCTGTTCCAGCATCTCCAACTACTATTGTATTTTCTATATATTCCTGTATCGTTAATTCTTTCTGTAGTAGTGATTGCTCCTGTTTCTAATCCTGCAAGGGCTGTTGCCATTTTAAATGTAGAACCTGGTGAGTACATTGCAGAAATTGCTTTATTCTCTAAAGGTTTTGTATCATTATTAATATAATAATTCCATGTATCTGTATCTATACCATTTATAAATGCTGAAGGATCATAATCCGGATAGCTTGCCATTGCTAGTACTTCACCTGTTTTTACATTTAAAACAACTGCAGCTCCAGCATCTGCTGGTGTTTCTCCTGATTCTGCTTGGCTTGCTAGTTTTTCTATATTGTTTTTTAGGGCTTGTTCTGTAACTTCTTGTAGTTTAGAATCTATTGTAAGAATTACATCTGCTCCAGAAACCGCTTCTTCGGCAATATATTCATCTGTTATTGTTCCATCAACATCCATGTCTATTTGTTTTACACCATCTGTGCCTTTTAAATATTTCTCAAAAACATATTCGATACCGGCTTTTCCAATTATATCGTTCTGGTCATATATTTCTTCATTTCCTTCTAATTCTTCTTCTTCTATTTGACCTATTCTTCCAAGTATATGTGATGCAGTATTTCCTAAAGGATATGTTCTTACAGATTTTTCAACAATTTCTACTCCAGGGAATTCTGAATTTCTTTCTTTTATTTGTAAAAGGCTTGTCCTACTTATATTGCTTGAAATTTCTATTGATTTTGTACTGCTATAACCATTATATGAAATTTCATATCTGATAGCCATAATTTTTCTTGCATCTTCAATATTATCTGTTGTTATATTGTATTTCTTTTTGAAGTAGTTAAAAGCTTCTTCTGCTGTGGCATTTTCATCTATGTTATTTGCTTTTTTCCATGCCTTTTGACTTTCTTCTTCCTGTAATTTAAAACTGTATGGATTAATATTTATAAGGAAGTTGTCCACATAACTGTCACCGTTTGTGGATAAAAGGTTTATTATTTTCAATATTGTTTCATTTAATGCTTCATCAGTTGCTTTAGTTTTATAAAGTACAAGTGCATATTGAGATTCAACTCCAGCAATTATAGTTCCTGAACTATCTCTAATATTACCTCTATCTGCTTCTAATACACTTTCTCTTGTAAGCCTGGTATTTGAAGTTTCCCTATATTCTTCTCCATGAACAATCTGCAGGTTAAATAATTGACCAAGCAATATTATTCCAATTATATATACTAATATTGTTATTATGTTATATCTTATTCTATCATTTTTCTCTCTTATTTTACCCAATATGAATTCTTCTCCTTACATAATTAAAAATATCTCGTAAGCATAAATTTATCATCAAATAAATTTTCTAAGTAATATCCTGCTTTCTTTAAAAGTGGATATATTATTATTGTAATTAATGTATTAAATATTATTTCGATTACTAATATTTTTAAGAATGGAATAATTTCGATATCTGTACTTAGCCTTAGCATACTACATATATATACTAATATTTCATAAATTGCTGTTGTTATTATTACCATTAATGTGACTATAAATCTGCTGTCTTTTGAAAAATTTTTACTTAATATTTCTCCAAGTAAGCCAATTAATCCCAATCCTAATGCTGATATTCCAACTACTCTTCCTAATACTATGTCTAAATATAGTCCAAATATTAGCCCCAAAACCAAACCTAATTTTCTTTTTACAAATAAGCCTATAAATAATACTAATATTACATATAAATTAGGCATTATTCCAGCTATTGTAAACCATGTAAAAAAATTAGATTGTAAGAAATATATTATAAAAAAAGTTATTATTAAACATATGATTGATAGTGTCTTTTTCATATTTC
>CALXJO010000114.1 GCA_944388645.1 uncultured Clostridia bacterium | reverse complement strand
ATGGATTCTTGTACATCTGGAAGAGTAATAATAGACGGAAAAGAAATAAACAATTATTCAGAAAAAGAATTAACACGTTATAGAAGAGAAAGCATAGGATTTGTATTTCAATTTTACAACTTAGTACAAAACCTAACAGCTATAGAAAATGTTGAGCTTGCAACACAAATATGTAAAAATCCAATAGATCCAGAAACAACAATAGAAAAAGTAGGACTAAAAAACAGAAAAAATAACTTTCCATCACAGTTATCAGGAGGAGAGCAACAAAGAGTTGCAATAGCAAGAGCAATTGCCAAAAATCCAAAAATACTTTTATGTGACGAACCAACAGGAGCACTTGACTACAACACCGGAAAACAAATATTAAAACTATTACAAGACACATGTAGAAAAGAAAAAATGACAGTAATAATAATAACACACAATAGTGCAATAGCTCCAATGGCAGATAAAGTAATACGATTTAAGAATGGAAAATCAGAAGACATTATAATAAACGAAAATCCAACATCAATAGATGAAATAGAATGGTAAAATTTCGTCCCAAAAGGAGCGTTCCTCTTGGGCGAAATATATAATGGGGGAAAAATATGATAATGTTAAAAGACCTTACAGAAGATAAGATAGAAAAATTATCAGATACTCAATTATATAATTTAACATTTGCACCATTAATTCAAGATGTTAGAGAGATAGACTCATTTACACAAAAGCAAATGGATGAATCTGCAATTTGTGTATATGGTGCAACAATAAAGCCAATAAAAAGGAGAATGGAAAAATTAGCAAAAGAAGTAAAAAGACATAATCCTAAACTAATAATATTTAGTGGAGGCTTTGGTTGGGATGGAAATAATTTTAAAGGAGTTACTTCAAAAGAATTAGAAAAAACATGGACAACTAAAACATATCAATCTAGAGTAAATAAAAGAATTTCAGATGTTATACATTGTTATCCAGAAATTGCACAAGCAGTAATGGAAAAGATGAAAGAAATGTGGAATGAAGATAAAGAAACTTCATCAGACTTTGATACATTTTTAAATTCATATATAGAAGAGATAATGGAAGAGTATGTGCAAAAAATGATGCATGATAAACAATTTGAAGAGCATTTAATGGGAATGTATCAAAAGCAAACAAAAGAAACAGATAAAGCTAATTTTGAAACATGGCTAAAAACATATATAAAGGAAAATTTTATTAGACAATTTATTTTAAATAGATGTACTGAAGCGGATTTTATGCAAATTATTTGGGATAAGGTTTATAATAAAGATGGTAATATAAAAAGTAAGGCAATAAGAGAAGAAAAATCTTTTGTTACATGTGAAAATGCAGAAAATTGCTTGCAAATATTACAAAATTATCCAGATATAAAAAACTTAATAGTAATTAATGAATGGCCATATGTTTTAAGAGCGGTTCTTACAACTAAAAAGGTAGCAGATAGATTAGGAAGTAATATACATATAATGGGACTTCCTGCAGATAGAAGCGAGAATTTAGGATTTGAATTTAAAGACATGGATGATTATAGAAATTTATTAATTACACAAATTAGAAAAATGGTTACATATCCTGATGTAGGAGATATGGATATTACTGAATATCTTAATATGAAAAGTTTTTGTGAAGATGGACCAAGTATAAAAATAGGAAATAGATTATATAGTTTTGCAGAAAAGAATCTAGATGAAAGAGAATAAAATATATGTAATAAATTTCCATTGGAATTAAGCACCTCTTATGTTATTATGAATATAAGAGGTGTTTTTCTTTATGCGAATATTAAAATTGTATGGAGATAAATTATTAATTAAAGAATTAAAAAGAAGTTATAATTTTTTTATAAAAGAGGCTAATTTAAAAAGTAATAGTAAAGGATATGGATTAATAAGAGATAAAAATCTTTTAGCAAATGAAATTGCCAGTATTGCTTCTGTGGGCTATGGTTTAGCAGCTTTAATAATAGGAGTAAAAAGAAAATGGATTTCATATAATAAAGCTTATGAAAGAGCAAATAAAACTTTAGATACTTTTCTAAAAAATGTTGAGGGAGAAAATGGTTTTTTCTATCATTTTATTAATATTGATACAGGAAAAAGGGAGTGGAACTGCGAAATATCAATAATTGATACTGCAATATTTATATGTGGAGCTTTAACTGCAGGAGAGTTTTTTGGAGGAGAAATTAAAGAAAAAGCAGAAGTATTATATAAAAATATAAATTGGGAATGGTATAGAAATAAAGACAATAATTATTTTTATATGGGCTATAAACCAGAAACAGGATTTTGGGGACATTGGGATATGTATGCAGAGCAACTAATGTTATATGTTTTATCAGTAGCTTCTCCAACATATCCAACAAATAAAGAAATGTATAGCCGAATAAAAAAGCCAAAAGGAGACTATGGAAATATTAAAGATATTATTTATACATATTGTGGAACTTTATTTACATACCAATATTCACATGCATGGATAGATTTTAGAGATAAAGAGGATAAACAGGGGATAAATTGGTTTGAAAACTCACGAAAAGCTGCACTTGCAAATAGACAATATTGTATTGATAATATGGACAAATTTAAAACTTTTGGCAAGAATTCTTGGGGGCTTACCGCATGTGTTGGACCAAATGGATATTCTGGAGATTATGGAGCAAAACCAAGTATGGCAGATGTAGATAAATCAAATGATGGAACAATAAGCCCGTCAGGATCTGCTGGCTCAATAGTATTTACACCAGAATATAGTATAAAAGCATTAGAAAATTACTATAACAATTTTCCGAAATTATGGGGGAAATATGGCTTTAAAGATGCTTACAACTTAGAGAACAAACCTTGGTATTCAAAAGAAGTAATTGGAATAGATAAAGGAATTTCTATGTTAATGATAGAAAATTACTTAAGCCAAGCAATATGGCAAAACTTTATGAAAAATGAATATGTACAAAAAGGACTGCAAATATTAGAAATAACTACAAAAAAGGAAAAAGCAAGGTTAAGAAATTCTTAACCTTGTTTTTTATTGTATAGGAAAAATCAAATATTTTGAATATATAATAAGCAAAATTAAAGACATAATGAATAAACCTTAGTAAAAAGGCAAAATGGTGATACTTAGTTACCGTCGTAAGTGTATTCAATACCAGAATATACGACGAAATAGACTGGTTTCATCAAGCTACCACACTTTTTACAATCAAACATAGGAGGATAAGAAGAATTCTCAGGGTCCGTCATGTCTAATTGCAAGACAATATTAGTAGGAATTTTTTCATGACATTTGCAAGTAGTACAAATAAATTCAGTATATAAAGGATATTTAATTTTCAAAATAATCACCTCTAAGAAGAATTATTCACTGGATTTACAATATAGTCAAAGTGAAAAGTGTGACCGCAAGAACATTTAAGAGGGTCAATATGGAAGTATAACTGAATGCGACATCTCCAATTTTTAAGCTGTTTTCTAAATTTAGCAACATGAGACTTAAGCATATAAATAAATTTATCAGAAAATTTATGTTTTTTAGCATAAAGCCCATAGTATCTAATAACATTAAAATACTTATCGTGAATATGAATAATAAGTCTTTTAATAAAATCATAAGCATGAATAGTTTCTGTTATTCTTTCGTTATCTTCATGTGTTTAAGTTA
>CALXJO010000113.1 GCA_944388645.1 uncultured Clostridia bacterium | reverse complement strand
AAATATAATTTTAAAGCGGTCTCAGGAGTTGCTTTTCCTGTAAAAGATTTTATTGGTGCAAACTCATCTTCTGGCTTTACTTGTAATAATAAAATCTTATCAAAGAATTTAAAAGAGTCAAAAATAAATTTTTCAAATTTAAATGAATTAGGTTTACTTGCAACTTCTTTCATTCCTTCTTCATTAATAAAATCATTTTTCTTAAAAGCTCTATGATAAGGCAAATGAACAGGTACAAGTTTTTCAAAAGCTTTTGTACTAAATAAATGAGCAAGCATATTTTTTTGATTGTACAAATATTTACCACAAGAAGTCTTTTCATAAATATCTTCTAAGTTTTTAGGGTCTACAATCGAAGGCTTATTATCTACATTTGCAAATACCCATTCATATGTTGTTAAATCAGTTTTCTCTAAACTCTTACTTGCAATTTCATATTTTTTATCTGCTGTTAATCCCAAAAATAAAGGGTCTACAGGATTTAATAAAATATTATCTATTCCACCAATAAAAACAAAGTCAATATTATCTCTATTTAAATACTCAATGTAACCAGCGTCTGCAAAAGCTCTAAAAACATCGCCATTTCCATTAGAACCTTCCTTAATTTGATAAGTTTTGTCTAAAATAATTTTTCCGCTAGTATCTATAATTGGCAAAGTAGACTGAATAAAAAATTTAATTTTATTTTTAGAGTATCCAAAGAAATCTTTATTTTCAAAATAAACTCTAGTTTCTGTGTCATTAGAAGGACTAGTCATTATGTACCAATTAAGTTCTACTCCAAAATCATCTCGCACTTGTTTTAAATAATCACAAACAAATTCAAACAAAGACTTTTTAGGTGGCACATCAATCTCATAAGAACCTTTAGGTCCTTTATAACCAAGCCTTGTTCCTTGCCCTCCTGCAAGGGTTATAACAGCAAGTTTATTATTTTTTATAATTTCATTACCAATACTTGTATAATAATTTAATTCATCTTTAGATAAGCAAGATTTATCTATATAAGGAATAGGAGATATTCTACTAGAATCTATCGAATCATCTAGCATAGAATGTTCATAAAGCGAAGAAATTTTATTAAAGTCTAAATGTTTAATTTGTGTTGTTAAAGCTCTTTTTTCGCTTGATTCCAGCTCGTCGTAAAAACGTAATAAATGCTCCTGATTATATTTAATTAAAATCTGCTTCAGATCGTCTTCCATAAATACACCTCATTTGTTTTAAGAACATGCAGTCTTTAAACTGCAAATTAAATTTTCCTTGCCAGGCATATCAGATTTATTTAAATAATCAATCTCTTTTTGAATATCATAAGGAAGCCTAACAAGACTTACAGAGAATGATGATAGATTTTTAGATCCATATTCACCTTCTAATATAATATATGATGCTAAAGTAGAAAACTGGCTTGTATTATCTATTTCTTTAGTATTTTCCATTTCTACAGGCATTCCAACACTTCCAGTATTAAATATAAGTTTGTTTTTAAATCTAAAAATGTTTGGAGTATGAATATGACCATAACCTACTACATCTGGTACTGGAGAGTCCTTTGTCTTTCCAATAAATTCAGTATTTGCAAATAAATCCATAGGGTCTTTTAGTTCCATATCTGCATGTGAATTTTCTGAATTTGAATACATAGGATTAAATATGTGAACAAGACTTTGAGGAGAAGCATGAAATAATCTTATTAATCTTCCACTCATATAAAAGTCATAACTTACAGGTAAATTGTATATATAATTTGCTCTTTCTTCACCAATCTTTCTTCTAGACCAAAATCTCTTGGCATTTTCTGAAGGTTGGCAAATAATTTCGTCACAATTACCTTTTATCATAACTTCACAATTTTCTCTAAGTGCATCAATAACAAGGTCTGGATTGGCACATTTTGTTACACTATCTCCAAGACAAAAAATCCTAGAAATTCCTCTTACGGCAATATCATCTAGGACAGTATTTAATGCTGTTATGTTACCATGTACATCTGAAATTATTGCAATGCGCTCCATGACTCCACCCTCCATTACTTGTAATATTATACTCTAGAAATATGTAAATATCAATACTTAATAGAAATAGTATTTATAGAAAAAACAGACAAAATAGTAAAATGCAATTTAAACACAAAAAACTTGACATAATTTTAAAATAATAACAGAAAAAATGCACAATAATGTAGAAATAATACCTACGAAAAAGCTTGCTAAATAGCCATTTGCGTGCTATTATAATTCTAGTTTTATAAAACAATTAACTTAAAAACTTGTACAAGCTTATATTCTTAGAATTTATTCAAAAGAATTAATATCGGTATTAAAATTTTAAAGAGTCTCTATTCTTTTAAATTGATTATTTTGCATCTAAGAAATCCTAAAGACAAAACTCTTTTGTAAAAAACTAAAGTCTTATTAGTATACATAAGAATGTTTTTCAACTATTCCCCCATAGTGAATAAATAAAAAAATTAATGTTAACTCTTATGCCAGTTTTAGGAGGTGATAAAGTTATTATTTAAATTGATGAGTACATATATAAATAAAATATAAATCCCCTATTTTATTTTACTTAAAAAGCAAACTATACCTAGTATAAGGCAGTACGAAATAGTACTGCCTTCCTTATAATATTAAAATTTGAAGATAAAAGAATGAACATAATTGTAATTTACATATTGACATTAACATATGTCAGCTAATTATTAAATTAAACAAAAAGAAAAAATTAGAAAAACTAAAAATTAAAGAAAAAACGAGAAAATGGAAGAAAACTAAAGAAAAACGAAGAAAACTCACAAAATTAACTATAAAATAAAAGTTGTATAAACAGTAAAACAATATTATAATAAAAAGGAAGGATATGATGAAACAATGTCACATTTTACACAACTTTTGGATGAAGCTTTTGATCAAGCAGAAAGAAGAGGCGAGATACGAGGAGAAAAACGAGGAGAAAAACGAGGGGAGAAACGAGGGGAGAAGAGAGGAGAAACTAAAAAACAAAAAGAAATTGCTAAGGCTATGAAGGCGGATAAAGTAAGCTATGAAATTATAAGTAAATTTACAGGATTAAAGCTAGAAGAAATAGAATCTCTTTAAAAATAGAAAATAGAAAATAAAAAACAAATATTCACTACGGGAATATAAGAATTCCCGTATTTTTTGTGTAAAAAATACAATTATAAAACAAATTAAAGAATCAGCAAAACACTACCCAATAAAGTATTTTATTAAAACATAATAAAAAAGCTACAAACTTTAAGAAAACAAAAAAACAAACAAAAATGTAAAAAAACTTAATAAAATATAGTAAAAAAAGTATCCGTAACATAAAATAGCTTTTTCCTTAAAATACCAGCACTTTTTACCTTTACTATAAAAAAAGTATTTAATATAATAGGAATAAAATAATGGGATGTTAATGTCAATATATAAATGTACAAATTTTCACTTATATTATTGATAGTAGCTATTTAATACATATAAAATCAATATTATACTTTGTTCACATTGTACTATTATATAAAATACACTTTCATAATATTTTTGTGTTGCAGTAAAAATTGCAGTAGTATTTTATAATATAATTAATCTTGATTTTTTCTTTTCTTAATAGATACTACAATGGCATTTGCAATAGAAAATATAATTGTTCCTACTATGCAAATTATAATAAATAACCAAAA
>CALXJO010000112.1 GCA_944388645.1 uncultured Clostridia bacterium | reverse complement strand
ATCTAATCTCCTATCAATTTCATTTATAACTTCATTTTTAGTATCTTCATCAATTATTCTTTCTATTATTTCATTAAACTTTGCACGTACTATTAACTTAACTGCTTGCTTATATTCAAATCCTCTACTCATAATGTAGAATAATTCATCTCTATTTACTTTGCCAGATGCAACTCCATGGTTTCCTTCTACATCTTCTTCAGCACATAATAACATTGGTAAAGATATAGATTTTGCATTATCTGATAATAACATGCAATATTCATTTTCATTTCCTTTAGATTTTTTGCATCCTTTTTTAAAGTCTATTGTACCTTTAAAATGCTTCTTGCAATTTCCTTGCAAAGCTCCTTGTACATCCATATTTATATTAGACTTTTTGCCTCTTAATTCTGCAATATAGTTCATATCTCTAATTTGATTTTCTGCACCTAAATATATTGTTCTTAGGTCATTATCTGCATTTTCTCCTAATATGTTAGAATAATAGTTTGAAATACTTGTTTTGCCTCCAATGTCTATTATTATATAATTTAATTTACTATTTGCCTCTAATGTATTTTCTATTGCTTCAAAGTTATTAGATTCACTATTTAATAAATTAACAATTGTTATATTAATTTCAGCATTTTCTTTTAAATATGTTTTTATAATTCCATTATGGAAGCAAGCTTTATCTGTATTTGATTTATATTTAATTATTATATTTGATTTTCCTTCTGCGATTATTTCTATTTCGTTTATTAAGTTTATATTTTCATCATCAAATGTATAAGTAATTTCTATAGTATCATTTTTTTCAGTTATAATTCTTGTTTTGCTATTTGCTTTTTCATAAACATTTTCTTCTAAGATTTTTCCTGTGCCATATGTTAAAGACGCCTTAGATAATTGATTATCTATTTTACAATTACCTTTAATTTCTACATTTTTAAATTCTACTACTTTTTCAGGTATTTCTACATTTTCTAACTGTATGCTATTTATCTTAAAATTCCTTGCTGTTCTTACAGGAGTTTCGTTTAATTCTAACATTTCCATTATCCTATCGCTCCTTCCAATTCTAGATTAATTAAGTTGTTCATCTCGGCCGCATATTCTACTGGCAATTCTTTTGAAATTGGATAAGCAAAACCTCTTACTATCATTGCCTTTGCATCTTCTTCAGATAAGCCTCTACTCATTAAATAGAATATTTCTTTATCACTTATCTTTCCAATTTTAGCTTCATGAGAAAATTCAACTTCATCTGTTTTTATATCATTAACTGGAATTGTATCTGACCTTGATATATCATCTAGCATTAAAGATTCGCAAGATACACTACATTTAGAGTTTTTTGCATTTTCATTAATTCTTACTAATGCTCTGTAAGTACATGCTCCTCCATCTTTTGAAATTGATTTTGAATTTACAACAGATGATGTATTTGGTGCATTGTGTACTACTTTAAATCCTGTGTCTAAGTTTTGACCATGTCCTGCAAAAGTAATTCCTGTGTATTCTGTTTTTGCTCCTTCTCCATTTAGTATGCTCATAGGATAAAGCATAGAAATTTTTGATCCAAACGAACCCGTAACCCAATCTATTTGTGCATTTTTTCCAACTATTGCTTTTTTGGTATTTAAGTTCATCATATTTTTTGACCAGTTTTCTATTGTTGAATATCTTAAATATGCATTATCTTTTACATATAATTCTACACAACCTGCATGTAGATTAACTTTGTTATATTTTGGTGCTGAACATCCTTCTATAAAGTGAAGTGATGCTCCTTCATCTACAATTATTAGTGTGTGTTCAAATTGTCCTGATTCTGGTGAGTTTAATCTAAAATATGATTGAAGTGGAATATCTAGTTTTACTCCTTTTGGAACATATACAAAAGATCCTCCTGACCAAACTGCACCATGAAGTGCTACAAATTTATGGTCACTTATTGGAACACATTTCATGAAATGGTCTTTTACTATGTCTGGGTAGTCTCTTACAGCTGTTTCCATATCTGTATAAATTACACCTTGTTTTAATAAATCTTCTTTTAAGCTATGATATACAACTTCTGAATCGTATTGAGCTCCAACACCTGCAAGTGATGTTTTTTCTGCTTCTGGGATTCCTAGTTTGTCAAATGTATTTTTTATATCTTCTGGAACATCATCCCAACTAGTATTTAGTTTTGATTTTGGCTTTACATATGTAGCTAATTCGTCCATTTTAAGTTCTGATAAATCAGGTCCCCATGTTGGTAGTTCTAACTTATTGTACATATCTAAAGCTTTTAATCTAATTTCTAACATCCAATCAGGCTCATTTTTCTTTTTAGATATTTCTTCAACTATTTCTTTATTTAATCCTTTTTGAATTTTGAAATCATAATCATCTTTATTTTTTATATCATAGATGTTTCTATTAATATCTTCTACCTGTGTCTTCATCCTGTACTTCCTTTCTAGACTTATATTTTCCATATCCTTCTTCTTCTATTTCTTTTGCAAGTTCGTATGTTCCTGATTTTACTATTTTTCCATCTACTAAAATATGAACATAATCAACATGTAAATTTTCTAGTATTCTGGTATTGTGTGTAATTATTAAAACAGCATTTTCACTATTTTTATACATACTGATTCCTTTAGATACTGTTTTTATTGCATCTACATCTAATCCAGAATCTGTTTCGTCTAAAATTGCAAGTTTAGGGTTAAGCACAAGCATTTGTAAGATTTCGTTTTTCTTTTTCTCTCCACCTGAAAATCCTACATTTAGGTTTCTATCTATTAACTTTGGATTCATGTTTAATTCGTCCATGTATCCATTTACTTGATTTTTAAATTCAAATATTCTTACTGGGGCGTCTGTAACTTTATTTTTAGCATATTTTAAGAAGTTCATTGTAGATATTCCTGGTATTTCTACTGGAGATTGAAAAGACATAAAAATACCTTTTTTAGCGATTTGGTCTGTTGGCATATCGTTTATGTTTTCTCCTTCAAATATTATGCTACCAGATTTTTTTGTATATAATGGATTATTTAATATTACATTTGCAAGAGTAGATTTTCCTGCACCATTTGGTCCCATTATTACATGAGTTTCCCCTTTATTTATTTTTATATTTAATCCCTTTAATATTTCCTTTTCTTCTGCATTTGCATATAAATCATTAATTTCTAATAAGTTTTCCATGTATATTATTCCTTTCTATCTTTTTAAAACTTTTCTTGCACAAGATCTGCACTTTTCCGAATTTATGTCATAGTCACAATCTAAATCATATAATCCTAATTCTTTATGAACATATTTAGTTAATTTATTTAGTGTACTATCATTTAAAGCAGATTTCATATTTGTAGCTTCTTGCTCTGCCTCATCTTTTGGCACTTCTAGTATTTCTGTTAAGAAAACATATACTATGTCATATGCTTCTAAGATTTTCTTTGCCAAATCTTTTCCTTTATCTGTAAGCTCGATATTGCCGTACACCTCATAATTAACTAAACCATTTGCTTTTAGATTATTAATTGCTTTATTAACACTTGGTTTTGTACAGTTCATCTTTTTTGCAATACTTGTTACCTTGATTTCTTCGCCCTGACTTTGTAAGACATATATCGTCTTTAAATATTCTTCTAAAGAGCTTGTTATCATTTAAATCCCACCTTTTGTTAACTTCGGTTAACATTATATTATGATTGGAATTGTTTGTCAAGGTTAACATTTATTTTTTTAATAAAATTTGAATAATATACAT
>CALXJO010000111.1 GCA_944388645.1 uncultured Clostridia bacterium | reverse complement strand
TGGGCGAAATATTCTTTTAATGCAGTTTCTACTTCTTTTTGTGTATTTAGGGTGTTTATTATACTCCTAAAACTACTTGAATCTGGCATGCTTTTTGTATAAGCACTTATATGTTTTCTCATTTCTTTTACAGCTATGTTTTCACCTTTTTCTTCTATTTCCATTTGTAAATGTTTTAATATTGTTTGCAATTTTTCTTCATTTGATGGTTTTGCAATTATAGTTCCATCTTTTAAATATGATAAAATTTCTTTAAAAATCCAAGGATTCCCAAGAGATGCTCTTCCGCACCATTATTGCATCTACATTGCTTTGTTCTAATGCCTTTTTTGCATCTCTTCCACTTCTAATATCTCCATTGCCAATTACAGGAATGCTTACACTTTCTTTTACTTTTTTTATCATATTCCAATCTGCTTGTCCTGAATAATATTGGCTTCTTGTTCTTCCATGAACTGTTATTGCTGAAGCTCCTGCTTTTTCTATTATTTTTGCTGCTTCTACTGCTACTATATTTTCACTATCCCATCCAAGTCTTATTTTTACTGTTACTGGAACCGATGCGTTTTCTACTGCAGTTTTTACAATTTTTTCTACTAAATCGAGATTTAATAATAATTTACTTCCATCTCCATTTTTTACAATTTTTGGGGCAGGGCATCCCATATTAATATCTACTATCTCACCTATTTGGCTTACATATTTACTAGCATATGCTATTGCATCTAAATCACTTCCAAATATTTGTACAGCAAGTGGATGCTCTTCTTTGCATGTTTTTAATAAAAGCTTTGTTTTCTCATCTCCATATAACAAAGCTTTTGCACTTACCATCTCTGTGTATACTAAACCTGCTCCATTTTCTTTGCATATCAATCTAAATGGCAGGTCTGTAATACCTGCCATTGGAGCTAAAAATATGTTGTTTTCTAATTCTAAATTTCCTATCTTCAAATGTAGTAACTCCTTAATCTATAAATATTGCTCTTTGTCTTCTTCCACTTATATTTAGTAACAAACCTATCATAATTAAGTTTGTAAGAAGTGAGCTTCCTCCATAACTTACAAATGGAAGAGGTACACCAGTAATAGGAAGAAGTCCCATTGTCATTCCTATATTTTCTGTCATGTGGAATAAGAATATTCCCGCAATTCCAATCGCTATATATGAACCCAAATTATCTTTTGATGTTTTGGCTATATATATAGCTCTGGTAATCAGTATTACATACGTTATAATTACTGTTGCAGCAACTATAAAGCCCATTTCCTCACCAATAACTGCAAATATGAAGTCTGTTGTCTTTGGATACAAGAAACCTAATTGTGTTTGATTTCCCTTTAATAATCCCATTCCTAAAAATTCACCTGCTCCAATAGCAAGTTTTGACTGAATTACATTATATCCAGCTCCTCTTGGATCCAAATCTGGATTTAAAAATACGTCAATTCTTGTTTTTGCATGTTCTGGTAATACAAAAAAGTATAAAAGCGGTAATGAAATTAAGACTATTAAAATACTTGATATAATATATCTCTTCTTTATGCCTGCAGTAAATAGCATAAAGACTATTGCTACAATAAAGGTTAAAGCTGTACCATAATCAGGTTGTTTTATAATTAATAGAATTGGAATTCCTACTATTATTAATGCAAGTAGTAATCTTGTTGGTCTACTTATTTCATCTTTGTCCTTTTTTTGTATGGTTGATATATATGTTGCAAGCGCAATTACTACTATTACTTTTGCAAATTCTGATGGTTGTATTGAAACTGAACCTATATTAAACCAGCTAGTGGCTCCATTTATAGGTTCTGTAAACAGAACAGCAATTAATGCTATTAGTATTAATACATATAAGATTGGCGATATTTTTGATATTGTATTGTAATCTATAAATATTACTGCTATCATTACTGGCAAACTTATAGCTATCCACATAATTTGTTTTTTAAATTCGTCATAATCAGTACTTTGTGTAGCTGAAAATAGGGAAACTAGTCCTACTGCTAAAAGTATAGCAATGCAAAATAGAATCCCCCAATCCATATTCTTTAATATCTTTTTGACCATTATCAAACCTCTTTATTCCTCTTTTGGCTCTTCTTTATTGTCTTCTTCATCTTCTTCTGTATCTTTATCTTCTACTTTTGGTTCTTCCTTTTCTGCTTCTTCACTTTTATCTTCTGTTTTTTCGTTTTCCTCTTTTTTTGGCTTTCTATCAGCCTTTTTTTCTTTTTTAGATTCTTCCTTTTTAGTATCTTCTTTCTTGTCTTCCTTATTTTCTTCTACTTTATCTTCTTTTTTATCATCTTTTTCCTTGTCTGTTTCTGTTTTATTGTCCTCTGACTCTTGTTTCTTTACATTTTCTTTTATGCCTGCAATTGGAATGTTTGCATATAATGCAGGTGCTCCTACAGTTCCATCTTCATTTGTTTTATTTGTTAATTTTACATCTATTTGACTTTCGTCAACATCTATATATTTCTTTATTACTTCTATTATTTCTTGTCTCATCATATCAAGAAAATCTGCTGATACATTAGCTCTATCTTGCATTAAAACTAATTGTAGTCTTTCTTTTGCTGTATTTTTTGATTTGTCTTCTATTGTTTCTTTTTTTCCTAACTTCTTAAAAAAACTGATAATGTTCTCAAACATGTGTATCCTCCAATAATTATTTTTTTCTGAATATATTCTTTATCTTACTAAAAAATCCTTCATCTTGTCCCGGAATTGTTACATCTATATTTTCTCCTAGTATTCTTCTTGCTATTTCTATATAAGCCTTTCCTGATGGAGCTTTCTTGTTAATTACTGCAGGTTCTCCTTTATTTGTTTGAGTTATTATAAATTCATCATCTGGCACTACACCAATAAGGTTAATTGATAGTAAGTCAACAATGTCGTTAACATCCATCATTTCACCTTTCTTTACCATATTAGGCCTTAATCTATTTACAATTAACTCTGGATTTTTAATTTCTGATGCCTCTAGAAGTCCTATAATTCTATCTGCATCTCTTATTGAAGATATTTCTGCATTTGTTACAACAATAGCTCTGTCAGCGCCTGCAATAGCATTTTTAAATCCTTGTTCGATTCCGGCTGGACAGTCTATTAAAATATAGTCAAATTCTTCTCTTAGTTTGTCAGTTAGTTCTTTCATTTGTTCTTCATTTATAGCACTTTTATCTCTTGTTTGAGCAGCTGGAAGTAGGAATAATTGTTCAAATCTTTTATCTTTTATTAAGGCTTGTCTTAATTTACATTTACCTTCAACAACATCAACAATATCATACACAATTCTGTTTTCTAGTCCCATAACGACATCTAAGTTTCTTAGTCCAATATCTGTATCTACTAATACTACTTTTTTTCCTTTAAGGGCTAGGGCAGAACCAAGATTTGCTGTTGTAGTTGTTTTTCCTACACCACCTTTTCCTGATGTTATTACTATAACTTCTCCCATAGAATCCTCCATTCTTACTAACTTGCTTACATTTTATAACAAACTGTTACAGATTTTTTATATCTATAATTTTCCTGTTAATATATTATACGCAAAATGGCAAAAAGTCAAGTTAAATTGCTTATTTTACCGATATTTTTTAGAACCAGGCATATTTACCTGGTTCTAAAACTTTTATATATTTTTAATTTATTTCATTTTGTGAATCCTGTTCTTCTACAATATTCGGAAGTTTGACAGTTTTAAAAATTTAAATTGAGGTTAAAGCATTGAAGATGCTTAATTTTTTTTGTCAAATTTTT
>CALXJO010000110.1 GCA_944388645.1 uncultured Clostridia bacterium | reverse complement strand
TTAAGCAAAAAATAAAAAACAAATACACACTCTGCTTAGCGGTTAGAGTGTGTATTTAAAATACATATAAAACGGCGACCACTTTTGTGGCTCCTTATTTCTATTTTTATTATAGCACATATTTCTTATTTGTCAAATAGATTTTATTCTATTATAATTCATAAAAGTAGCTTAGTTAATAATTGATAAAACTTATTAATTGTAGATTTTGTTAGAAAATTGTAAAATTTATTAAAATAAAATCTATAAAAAATCATTGACAAAAAAACTAGGTAATATATAATAAAACCAATGGACAAAAGCGGTATTACTTAAAGTAAAAAAACAAGGAGGTAAATTTATGGCAACAGAAATTACAGAAGAACAAAAAAATCATATAAAAGATATGATAGATGGACTAGTTGCAAGAGCAAAGAAAGCATCAGAAGAATACTTAAAGTTAAATCAAGAACAAGTTGACAAAATTGTAAAAGCTATGGCTATGGCAGGACTAGAACATCATATGAAACTTGCGAAAATGGCAGTAGAAGAAACAAAACGTGGTATTTATGAAGATAAGATTACAAAAAACATGTTTGCAACAGAATACATTTATCATAGCATTAAATATGATAAAACAGTTGGTATTATTAGTGAGAATGAAGAAGAGGGATATGAAGAAATTGCAGAACCTGTTGGAATAATTGCAGGAGTTACACCTGTTACAAACCCAACATCAACTACAATGTTTAAATCTATAATATCTGCCAAAACAAGAAATGTAATAATATTTGGATTCCATCCAAGTGCACAAAAATGTAGTGTACAAGCTGCTACAATCTTAAGAGATGCAGCAATAGAGGCAGGTGCTCCAAAAGATTGTATATTATGGATTGAAGAACCATCAATAACAGCAACAACAATGCTTATGAATCATCCAGATGTAAATTTAATATTAGCAACTGGTGGAAAGGGAATGGTACAAAGTGCATATTCTTGTGGAAAACCAGCATTAGGTGTTGGACCAGGAAATGTTCCATGTTATATTGATAAAACAGCTAAATTAAAAACTTCTGTAAATGATTTAGTACTTTCAAAATCATTTGATAATGGAATGATTTGTGCTTCTGAACAATCTGTAATTGTAGATAAAGAAATCCATGAAGAGTTTGAAAAACTAATGAAAGAAGCAGGATGCTATTTCTTAAATGAAGAAGAAACAAATAAATTACGTGAAAGCATGTTCATTAAGGAAAAGGGTGGAAGTTTAAATTCTGCAATTGTTGGACAAAGCCCATATACAATTGCTAAAAGTGCAGACATAGAAGTACCAAAAGAGACAAAAGTATTAGTGTTAAAAGAAAATGGAGTTGGAATTGAGTATCCATTCTCTAAGGAAAAATTAAGTCCAGTATTAGCATATTATGTTGTTGAAAATGCTGATGAAGGAATTAATGTAGCAGAAAAATTAATTGAGTTTGGAGGCCTTGGACATTCAGCTGTAATCCATTCAGAAGATAGAGATACAATTCAAAAATTCTCTGAAAGAGTAAAAGCTGGAAGAATAATTGTAAATTCACCTTCAACTCATGGAGCAATAGGAGATATTTATAATACAAACATGCCATCATTAACTCTAGGCTGTGGAACATTTGGTGGAAATTCAACAACAGCAAATGTATCTTCAGTAAATTTAATAAATGTAAAAAGAGTAGCGAAAAGGAGAGTTAATATGCAGTGGTTTAAAGTTCCAGAAAAAATATATTTTGAAGCAGGATCAATACAATATTTAGAAAAAATGCCAAATATCACAAGAGCATTTATAGTAACAGATCCTGGAATGGTTAAATTTGGTTATGTAGATAAAATACTTTATCATTTAAGAAATAGAAGAGATTATGTTCATTCACAAATATTCTCAGAGGTTGAAGCAGATCCATCTTTTGATACAATTAAAAAAGGTGTTGATCAAATGAATGAATTTAAACCTGATGTAATAATTGCATTAGGTGGAGGAAGTCCAATTGATGCAGCAAAAGGTATGTGGCTATTCTACGAGCATCCTGATGCAGATATTGAAGGAATGAAACTTAAGTTTATGGATATACGTAAACGTACTTATAAATTCCCTAAATTAGGTGAAAAATCACAATTAGTTGCAATTCCAACAACATCTGGTACAGGTTCAGAAGTTACATCATTTGCAGTACTATCTGACAAACATAATAATAGAAAATATCCATTTGCAGACTATGAGTTAACACCAAATGTTGCAATTGTTGACCCAGACTTAGTAATGAGTCTTCCAAAATCAATAACAGCAGATACAGGAATGGATGTATTAACACATGCTTTAGAGGCATATGTTTCTAACATGGCATCAGATTATACAGATGGTTTAGCAGAAAAAGCAGTAGAGCTTGTATTTAAAAATTTAAGAGATGCATACAATAATGGGGACAATAAATATGCAAGGGAAAAAATGCATAATGCAAGTACAATTGCAGGAATGGCATTTACAAATGCATTTTTAGGAGTATGCCACTCAATGGCACATAAAATAGGAGCAGAATTCCATCTTCCACATGGAAGAATTAATGCAATTTTACTTCCATATGTTATTAAATATAATGGAGTTAGAAATCCAAGTAAATTTGTATCATTCCCTAAATATGAATATTATATTGCAGATAAAAAATATTCAGATATTTCTAAAAGAATGGGATTTAAAGCAAATACAGATGAAGAAGGAGTAAACTCATTAATTGCAGAAGTAAGAAAACTTGCCGATGATGTAAATATTCCTAAATCTTTTAAAGAAGCAGGAATGGAAGAAGCAGAATGGATGGCAAAGGTAGATGAGCTTGCAGATAGAGCATTCTCAGACCAATGTACAACAGCAAACCCTAGACTTCCAATTGTAGAAGAATTAAAGCAAATATTAATAGATAGTTACTATGGAAAAAATATTTAAAACGTGATATAATAATGTTTAGTGGTTTTTAACCTATATCATATTTTAGAGAGGATGGTACGCCTTTATGCAGAGCAAAGAGATTGAAGTTCTTATGGAAAAGCTTCAGCTCGATGAAGATGATGTTCAGGAGATTAAAAAGGAGGTAATGCTGGCTCATACATGGCTCAGGCAAGTAAAAAATGCCTTGAAGAATTTGGATCCAAGATTACTAAACAGGTATCTTGAGACCAAATCGACTACGTTAAGCAAGTTCAAAATTTTGGAATATGAGGCAAAAGTAATGAGATACTACATTAAGCGCTTCCAAGTAGGAAAAATGAGTCTCTCTAAACTGCAACGGATTATTGATGTCAAAATAGATGGCACGACCCATGCAGCTTTACTGCTTGACCTTGACATTACAGAACCTGGCTCCGACAGAACAACCAACAAAGAAGTTTAATATTTTGCATTTCGAATCTAGGCTAGTTAATCCTAAAAAAAGATAAGACCTTTTCCTTTCCTAAAAACACAGTGTGTTTTCGGGGGAGGTTTTTTATATTCTTAGGAAAGTCATCCCATGAAATGGGTGAGTTTCCTTAGAAGATAGTTATGGAAGAGTTAGATTTTCTTGTAGCTTTGCTACTTAGAAAATCTTAGTCTTGTTTTTTATGTTCAAACCATAATAGCAAGTAACATATTGGAAAAAGGCCTGAATTGTGCTATAATTATAGTATAGTAGTTTGTTTGAACTACTAAATTTATAAAAAAGGATGATGGAAATGTCTAAGGTGGCCCAAAAGGTTACTACAGTGGTCGCAAGCTCTAAATCAGATGCACAGCGTAAAACACTGCGCAAAGAAATTG
>CALXJO010000109.1 GCA_944388645.1 uncultured Clostridia bacterium | reverse complement strand
TTCCATTAGCAGGTAAAAATCCAACAGGGACCCACACAAATTGACTACCATCAGTAATCCTTTCAATCACAAACCCATGAAACCATTCTCCACACACATACCTATAGCCATCCGGGATTGGAGGATTTTGGTAATTCAAACCAGAATTTTCAGGCTGTAAATTTCTTGCCTCCTTTTTCACAACATCACTTGTAACAGGTTTATCAACTATCAGAGCTCTGATAATTAACTCACCGTTTTCTCCATCTGAGACGTCAAACTTTATACCTTTTTCTGCCTCAAGCACAAATTTTTCATACCGATTTTTCATAACAGTTATTCCTCCTTAATTATGAATATATTTTATCGGTTTCTACTTAGCTACTGCTATTAGATTATGTTAATAACTATACCACACTATTTGTGCTTTTTCAAGCAAATTAATTAAATTTATGGACAGTCTTAAATTTTATCAAGCTTTTTTTAACTAAAAAGAAGTGTCCCCTATTATATAGGTTTCACTTCTTTAATTTTATAATTTATGCATTTTTACCATGACAGTTCTTATACTTTTTACCACTTCCACAAGGGCAAGGGTCGTTTCTTCCAATTTTTGGTCCATTGTTTACTATTGTTTTATTCATTCCACCCTCTTTTTCAGAGATATTTCCATCAACTAGGTTTATTGCTGTATCTTCTAGTCCTGCACCTGTAACTTTGCTTGTTTCAGTTCTTTCTATTGGACCTTCTTTTTTACGAATGTTTAATAAGATTTTTACAACATCTATTTTAATATCTTCAATCATATCATCAAACATGTCTGTACCTTCAAGTCTATATTGAACAACTGGGTCTTTTTGTCCATAACCACGAAGTCCAATACCTTTCTTTAACTCATCCATGTTATCTATATGATCCATCCATTTTTGGTCAACTATTTTAAGCATTACAACTCTTTCAAGTTCTCTTAAATTATCTGCACCAAATTCAGTTTCTTTTGCTTCATATATTTCATGTGCTTTCGTCTTAAGCTCTTCTACTAAATCATCTCTATCTATTTTGTCAGCTTTAAGAGCTTCTAAATCAGATATTCCAAATGTGTTTTGTATATCTTGTAATAAAGATTCTTTGTTTACTTCATCACCTGTAAAATATGGGTCTACAACAAGTTCTATAGTACTATCCATCATTTTCATGATATTATCTTTTAAATCTATTCCATCAAGAACTTCTCTTCTTTGTTCATAAATTACAGTTCTTTGAACATTCATTACATCATCATATTGTAGAACGTTCTTTCTTATACTAAAGTTTCTACCTTCTACTTTCTTTTGAGCATTTTCTACAGCTTTTGATATTGCTTTTGATTCAATTGGCATATCTTCTGATGCTCCTAAAGTATTATAAACTTTAGTAATCATGTCTCCACCAAAGATTTTCATTAAATCATCATCAAGTCCAATGTAAAATCTAGATTCTCCTGGATCACCTTGACGACCAGAACGACCACGAAGCTGGTTATCAATTCTTCTTGATTCATGTCTTTGTGTACCAATTATTTTTAAACCGCCTGCTTCAATTACTTTTTGTTTTTCTTCTTTTATCTTTTCATCATATTTTGCTTCTAATTCTGTAAATTTCTTTCTAGCAGCTAATATTTCTTTATTATCTGTTGCGTTGTGTGCTGCAGCTTCTTCTATTTCTTCATCTGAATATTTTAGCTTTCTCATTTCTTGTTTTGCTAAATATTCACTATTTCCTCCAAGCATAATATCGGTACCACGTCCTGCCATGTTTGTTGCAATTGTAACAGCACCTAATTTACCAGCCTGTGCTATAATTTGAGCTTCCTTTTCATGGTATTTAGCATTTAATACTTGGTGTGGTATTCTTTCTTTATCTAACAATTTGCTTAATTTTTCAGATTTGTCAATTGAAACAGTACCAATTAGAACTGGTTGTCCTTTACTATGAGATGCTTTTATGTCTTCTATAACAGCTTTAAATTTAACATCTTCATTTTTATAAATTATATCTGGGTAGTCTTTTCTAATCATTGGTTTGTTTGTTGGTATTTCTACAACGTCTAATTTATATATTTCTTGGAATTCAGGAGCTTCTGTCATAGCAGTACCAGTCATACCAGATAATTTTTCATACATTCTAAAGTAGTTCTGGAATGTTATTGTAGCAAGTGTTTTAGATTCATCATTTATCTTAACATGCTCTTTTGCTTCAATTGCTTGATGTAGTCCATTGTTGTATCTTCTTCCATACATAATTCTTCCTGTAAACTCATCTACAATAAGAACTTGACCATCTTTTACGATATAATCTTTATCTTTTTTCATTATTCCATTTGCATGTAAAGCTTGGTTTACATCATGTACTAATTCAGAGTTCTCTAAATCGTTAAAGTTTTCTAAGTTAAATTCTTCTTCTGCTTTTTTAATACCTTTTTGTGTAAGTGTTGCAGATTTTGCTTTTAAGTCTACTATATAATCATATTTTTCGTTATCTTCTTCTTGTTCTAAGTCTTTGTCATCTTCTTCTATTATTACTTTTGCTTGTAATTTTTTAACAAATCTGTCAGCTTTTACATAAAGGTTAGAAGATTGTGCTCCTCTACCAGATATAATAAGTGGTGTACGAGCCTCATCAATTAAAATACTATCAATCTCGTCGATGATGGCATATTTAAGTTTTCTTTGTACTAATTGATTTTTATATATAACCATATTATCTCTTAGATAATCAAATCCAAATTCATTATTTGTTCCATATGTTACATCACAAGCATATGCTACTTTTTTCTCTGCTGGGTTCATTCCTGCAATAACTAAACCTACAGATAATCCTAAAAATCTATATAGATTTCCCATCCATTCACTATCTCTTTTTGCTAGATAGTCGTTTACTGTTATAACATGAACTCCTTCTCCTGTTAATGCATTTAAATACACAGGTAATGTTGCAACAAGTGTTTTTCCTTCTCCTGTTTTCATCTCTGCAATTCTTCCTTGATGAAGTATAATTCCACCAATTAATTGCACATCAAAGTGTCTCATCCCTAAAACTCTTTTAGATGCTTCTCTTACAACTGCAAAAGCTTCTGGTAAAATATCATCTAAAGTTTTTCCATTTTTCAATTGTTCCTTAAAGTAAGGTGTTTTAGCTACCAATTCGCTGTCTGTTAGTTTCTCCATCTCTGGCTCTAAACTATTAATTTTGCTTACAATTGGCATTACTCTTTTTACTTCTTTTTCACTGTATGTTTTAAACAATCCCATTTAAAATTCATCCTTTCAAGTTGTTATGTAGTCTAAAATGATGCACAAATTTAGACTTATAATTATGTCGTTATTATATTACTAATGACATTTTTTATCAAGTATTTTTGATAAGAAATAAAAATTTTAGAAAACAAAATGTATATAATTTAAATATATGTTCATATAATATTAATGTCAAATAAATTGCGAAATTTTAAAGTTCTAGAAAATAAATAAATATAAAAAGCATAAAAAATATTTTTCTCCCAACAAAAGTGCTAAAAATAAGCATTTTCATTGAGAGAGCATATTGCATTTTTAAAATTTCCACCCAATAATAAAAAAATAGGTAAAACCGTTGATAAATCAACATACTTTCGATATAATGTAAGTGTGAAAAACAAAAAACGAAAGGGGTTTTACCTATGGCTATGATACCACAAATAAGTATATTTGACAATACCGAAGTTTACGATAATTTAGGAGATATGATTAATTTATGATAATGTCTTAAGTAATAACTTTTGAAAATGTCCCAAATAAGATATATAATATGTCTTTG
>CALXJO010000108.1 GCA_944388645.1 uncultured Clostridia bacterium | reverse complement strand
TTTAACATAAAATAGCATATTTTTCAAGTTTACACCTGTTTCATTAATGGGGTTTTTAGCTACAGTTTATTTTTTCACATTTTCTTCACAAGAATATTCTAATGGTATTTTATAGAAATCTTCATATACTTTTTTCCAAACTTCATAATTTTTATTTTTCATTATTTCTGCATTCTGTTTTTCATTTAAGTTTTCGTCTGGGTATATTGGTTTTTCTATATTTATTGTATATTCTTGAACTGGGAAGCCATCTTCTCCTAAAATATTACTGTCTTCCATTGTTATAAATATTGGTATTATTGGAACTTTATTTCTAGCTGCAAGTTTAAATCCTCCGTTTTTTAGTGGCTTTGGTTTTCTATAATTCCACCATAAGCTTTGCTCTGGATATATTAATATAAAGTCTCCTCTTTTTAAGATTGTGTCTACAGCTTTAACAAATTCTACCATTGTTCTTCTATTTGAGCTTAGTGGTAATGTGTCACAGTTTCTAAAGAAGAATCCATATAACCCTGGGAAATTTGTATAGTTTCCTTCTCTTATTACTTTATATAGTTTTTTACGTTTTGATACTCCAGATGTTCTAAATGCTTTTTCTATTGCAAATGAATCAAATGGATTAAAATGGTTACATGTAAGCATTGCGCCAGATTTAACGTTTTGCAAATTTTCTATTCCGTTTATTTGCTTTATTATTAATTTGTTTTCTTTTAATAAATCATTTAAAAATCTTTCTCCCATTTTGTTTGCAAGTCTAGTTTTAATTTTGCTATAACTTTTCTTTTTTAAATAGTCCACATCTTCTGGTGATAAAACTAATGTTGGAGGATCATCTTCTACATCTATATCAAATTTTCCTTCCTTTTCTAGTTCCTCTATCTTTTTTAATACTTCTATTCTTTCTTTTGATTTTTCTGAACTTGCACTTGTGTTTTCTGAACCTAGAGAAATATTTTTTAATCTATATTTATCTAATAATTTCTTTCTATCATCTCCTACACAATCAGATTCTTTTTGTGCAAGTTCTCTTAATCTTTGTTCAGATTCTCTGTCTCTAAATCTTTCTTCTTCTGTATAATTATCTTTTATAGATAATATTTCTTCATAAAATTCTGTTTTTTTAGCATATTCCCAGAAGAATTCTTTAAATAATACATCTTCAAAATGCCATGGTTTACATGCAAAATTAAAGTGTAGTATTTTTATATCTTCCGTTTTTATTTTATCATTTGGAATAGGCATTCTATCCCATGCAACACTTAATAGCTTTACTCTACCTTTGCATAATCTATTTAAGTAGTCTTGATCTTGTGCTACAGAAAATTTTATTGTACTTAATAAATATAAGAATTTTTCTTGGAATTTAAATTTCCTTAATTGGTCTAAATTCATTAGTAGTACACCTGCATTAAAATAGTGCTTATAATCTGAAACTCCTACTACTTTTTCTACATAGTCTTGAAATACTTTATTGCTTTGTATTATATCATCTGGAGCTGCGGCTACTAAATTATCTCCCATATTAATATTATATAATTTTGCAATATCATCTAATATAACTATATCACTATCTAAATATAAAACTTTGTTATATTGAGGATATAGCTCTGGTAAAAATAATCTAAAATAAGTTGTGTTTGTATAATAATCACGTGTATATAATTTATCTTTTACTTTTTCAATATAATAATTTAAATCAACAAATTCTATGCTAACATTTTCAGTTTCATATTTTTCTATCTTTTTCTTGTTTTCCTTACTTACATCTGTATGTAGTATTTTTATAGAATAATAATTATCTTTCGATGAATTATCTACTAAAGACTCTATAGCTACTGCCAAAAAAGGTATATATTTATCGTCTGTAGCAAAAACAACCTTAATTGCATCTAGTCCGTCATGCATCTATTTTTTCCCCCTTTTCTTCTTCTACAAATTGATTTTTCCATTGTACATATTCATTCAAATCTTCATCAAAAGAGTAACACCTTAAAACTTTGTGTACCTCCTCTATTTGCCATTGTTTAAAATTTTCTATACGAGGATATGGATATAATAATAATCTTTTACAAAAATGACAAATAACAGTATCTTTTTTGTTAAATTTAGATTGCTCATTATATATTCTAGGAAGAAGTAGTTTTTTAGTTGTTGACCAATAAATTGCATCTTGGTCTGCAAATAATAACTTTCTTGTTTTTATCAAGTTACGTGCTTTTTCTAACAAACCTGTTTCTTTAATTTTTTTCATATTTAATAATAGCATCCCTGCATTAACATAGTCTGGTCTTATTATTTTAGAACCATATTTTTCTCTTACTGCAGCATATTCATATTCTGATATATCTATATTGTATAATGTAGATATGTCTTTTGCTATCATCATATCTATATCTAAGTATAATAATTTGTCTGGAATATTATCTACTAAATCTGCTAAAAGTCTTAATAATGTATATGGTGTGCAATATGCTGTTTCATTTTTGCATTTTCCAAATTCTTTCTCATAAAGAGCCGTTACATCTATTTTTATTACTCTGTTTTTTGAATTCTTCGATTTTACAACTCTATTTAAAAAATCTATCTGTTTATCCGTTATTGCAGTGTAATCAGGTTTTATTCTTGATACATCCATTGTGAATATATAACATGTGATACTTTCTTTTGTCTTATTTGTAATTGATATAAGCTCTGTTAAAGCTCCATCAAACACCTTATAATTCCCACATAAAAGTAAATTTATCATTTTATCCCCTCATATTTTTTTACTATGTGCATCATTATACTCCATAATATTATTTTTTTCAACATCTATTTATCTATCTTCTCTATTGCTTGCAAACCGCTTTTCATAACTAATTTTCTTAATATTTTATTATACATAAAAGGTCTTTTTAGTATTTTTATTTTAAGCTTTAATCTTATTTTGAATGTCTTTCTATGATATTTTTTATTACTATCTAACAGTTTTTCATTTAATATTTCTGCTAATATGTATGCACTTTCCATGGCATAACTTATTCCTTCTAGTGAGCTTGAACTAATCATTCCTGCAGATTCGCCTATTAAATATGCATTGTCCTTTCCTGTAAATGTAGAATGCCAAGTATTTGTTAAATATACAAAACATCCTTCTCTTCTATACAATTTCTCTTTGCTAAATTTATAGCCTTTTTTTAATAACTCTTCTTTTAATTTTTCAAATCTTTGGTCACAGTTATCTTCTGGAAATGCTCCACCTACTATAAAATAATCATCTTTAGAAATAGTCCAACTATATGAGTCTGTAAGTTTACTATCAAAAATTGAAGTATATACTGGTGATTTTTCCTCATTTTCGTACCATTCTTGTATTGATACATATCTTTTTATTTTATGCTTTTTATCTAATGTATTTCTTATTACTGAATTTGCTCCATCTGCTCCAATTACAACTTTTGCTTCTTGCGTATAAATTTTATTTTCTTTTTCATATTCTATTTTATAGCCTTGTTCTGTTTTTGTTATTTTTCTGCAAGTTGCTTTATTTATTATATCTACACTTGTTGGAATTAATGATATAAGCCATTTATCAAATTTTGCTCTGTCCATATTTAAATAAAATCTTTGATAATATCTCTCTAAATTATTATCTAAATCTATTGTTCTTACAGAAAATATTTGAGGATTTACTAATACTGCTTTTGGAAGGCATAAATTAAAACTTGCTAAGATTTTTTGAGCGTCTGGTGATAAAAGCCCTCCACAACATTTCCCCCTATTTTCTATTTTTCTATCTAGTGCAAGTACTTTATATTTCTTACTTAGAAGTCTTGCAATTGTAGCTCCTGCAGGTCCTAA
>CALXJO010000107.1 GCA_944388645.1 uncultured Clostridia bacterium | reverse complement strand
TTACAAAAAAATAATATATATGTAATATACTATATTATGGAGGATTAGATGAGAGTAATTAGTGGAAGCTCTAAGCGGAACAATTTTACATTCTATAGATGACATAAACACTAGACCGACTTTAGATAGAGTTAAAGAATCATTATTTAATATAATCCAAAATGATATAGATGATGCTGTTATTTTAGACTTATTTACTGGAAGTGGAGCAATAGCAATAGAATTCTTAAGCAGAGGTGCAAAAGAAGCCTATTTATGTGACAATTCAAAAAAATCAATAGAAATGGCAAAGAAAAACTTAGAGAAAACGAGGCTTATACAAAAAGCACATGTTTTTAATATGGATTATTTGGAATGTTTAAATATTTTAAATAAACAAAACATTAAATTTGATATAATATTTTTAGATCCACCATATAAGAAAGATTTGTCAATAAGAGCATTAAAAGAAATAGATAGTAAACAATTACTAAAAGAAAATGGTATAGTTATTATAGAAACAGATGAACCCGAAAGAGATATAAGAGAAATAGAATTGCTACAGATAAACTTTAAAATGTATGATTTAAGAAAATACGGAAGAGCATCTTTAATTTTTCTTAAATGAAGGGAGAAACAATGGAAATATTTACATTATTGGAGACAATTGAAGATATGCTAGAAAATGGTAAAAGGTTACCTTTTACCCATAAAGTCGTTTTGAATCAAGAAGAGCTTTTAGATATTATAAAAGAAATTAGATTAAAATTACCAGAAGAATTAAAACAAGCAAAGGTTATCAAAGAAGAGCATGATAGAATTATAAGTAAGGCAAATGAAGAAGCTCAAGAAATAGTAAAAGAAGCAGAGAATAGAATAATATCTATGATTGATGAACACGAAATTACT
The DNA here is from genome assembly GCA_944388645.1 of uncultured Clostridia bacterium. Lineage (GTDB taxonomy): Bacteria > Bacillota > Clostridia > TANB77 > CAG-508 > CAG-245. The sequence continues at coordinate 2,996 of CALXJO010000107.1, read as the reverse complement.
AAAAAAGCATATGAACAAAAAAACAAGATTATAGAAAATGCAAATGATATGGCAAGAGAAATATCTAATGGTACAAAAGCATATGCAGATAGTATTCTAGCAGGTGTACAGGTAACTTTAGAAGATGCTCTAAAAGTAATACAAAATAATAGAAAAGAAGTAAAATAATTTATACAAAAAATGCTGTGAGTAGAAATATTAAAACTATTCACAGCTAATTCATTTTATACTAAGAGAATTTATATATTTTTTCAAATTTATTTCGTCGTCTTGGGTCGCTCCTAACGTCGCTCCAAAACTTACGCGACTCCTCATAATTTTCAAAATATATAAATTCTCCTAACAGAATGTAATCAGCACGTGAATTATAACTATTAATATTAAAAACTATAATTTTTTTTTGAATACTATGTACTTTTTTAAAAAATTGATATAGAATATTTACGAAGTAAATTAAAAAATACGGAGGAGAAAATGGCAAAAAGAGGTAGAAAAAAGAAGAAGCAAATTAATCAAAATGTATTTGTTGCAGTAATGATAGTTACAAGTATTCTACTTGCAGTATTAATATATACAAATTCTGGATTTATAGGAGAACATTTAAGCCCATTTTTAGGAGGAATGATGGGTTATATAAAATATATATTGCCTATAGGTCTATTTGCATTATCTATTTATGTTGCTTATCAAGGGGAGACATCTTGGGGTAAGAAGATATTACAATTTTCATTAATTCTTTTATCTATTTCAATAATAATGAATGTTTATGAAATAAATCAAGGAAATGTAGTTATTTCAGGAAGAGATTTTCAAAATGTTTTAGGTCAATTTTATGATTTAGGAGCAGAAGGAATCGGAGGAGGAGCAATTGCTGCAATATTTACTATGCCTTTAATAGAATTACTAGGACAATTAGGAACTGTAATATTAATGGCAGGTGTTATTATAGCTTTAACAATATCTATGTTTGGAATAGATGTAGTAAATAGAATTTCAGCAATAATAGATGATGCTTCTGAAAGAAAGTCTCCTAAATATGCACATTCAATAGAAAATGAAGAAAAAATAATAGGGGTAGAGAATAAGAAAGAAACTAAAAAAGAAAGAAAATTAAGAGAACAACTAGAAAAAGAAAAAGCTGCATTAGATGTAGAACAATTACAAATTAAACTAAATGGAACAGAGCCAGAAAAAACAAAATTGTTTGATTTTGATAAAGTTGGTAAAAATAATAAAAAGGTAGTAAAAGAGCAGGAAGTAAAAGAAAAACAGTCTCCTGAATTTATAGAAGATCCACTTTTTAAAACACAAGAAGAGCAAAAGGAAGAAAAAACAAAAGAGGTATTACAACTAGAACACACATTAACTGTGGAAGATGATAATTATGAATTTCCACCTCTTAATTTATTAAGTGAAGGTGATTCTAAAGGAGTAAAGGGTGGAAAGAAAGCACTAGCAGATACAGCTTCAAAATTACAAAAAACTTTATATAGTTTTGGTGTATCTGCAAAAGTAGAAAATGTATCTGTAGGTCCTGCAATAACAAGATATGAATTAAAACCTGCAGAAGGTGTACGCGTGAGTAAAATTGCAAATCTAGCAGATGATATTGCATTAAATTTAGCTGCAAAAACTATAAGAATAGAAGCACCAATACCTGGTAAACAAGCAGTGGGTATAGAAGTGCCAAATGAAAAAAGCGAAGTGGTTCATATTAGAGACATATTAGAATCAGATGAATTCATAGACAATAAATCAAAACTAGCATTTGCTTTAGGAAAAGATGTATCTGGAGCAACTATTGTAACAGATATAGCTAAAATGCCACACGTAATGATTGCTGGTGCAACAGGCTCTGGAAAGAGTGTTTGTATTAATACTTTAATCACAAGTATAATATACAAAGCAAAACCTAGTGAAGTAAAACTAGTAATGGTAGATCCAAAAATTGTTGAATTATCTGTTTATAATGGAATACCACATCTATTAATTCCAGTAGTAACAGATCCTAAAAAAGCAGCAGGAGCACTTGCTTGGGCTGTTCAAGAAATGGAAAATAGATATGCAATGTTTGCATCAAAAGGAGTAAGAGACTTAAAAGGCTATAATGACGCAATTGCAAATGATGATACAATAGGAAAATTACCACACATTGTAATAATTATAGATGAGCTTGCAGATTTAATGATGGTTGCAAAAGGTGATGTAGAAGATGCAATTTGTAGGTTAGCACAAAAAGCAAGAGCTGCAGGAATGCACTTAGTAATTGCAACACAACGTCCATCAGTAGATGTAATTACAGGATTAATAAAAGCAAATATACCATCAAGAATTGCATTTGCAGTATCTTCACAAGTAGACTCAAGAACAATATTAGACCAAGTTGGTGCGGAAAAATTACTAGGAAAAGGAGATATGCTTTTTTATCCAACTGGTGCTCCAAAACCTGTAAGAATACAAGGAGCTTTTATATCAGATAAAGAAGTAGAAAAAGTAGTTAATTTTGTAAAAGCAAATGGAAAATCAGAATACAGAGATGATATAACAGAATACATAGAAAAAGCTAATACCACAGATAAAGAACAAGCAGAAGGTGCGGGCAATGATGATGAAGCTGATGAACTATTAAATGAAGCTATAGAAACAGTAATAGAAACTGGACAAGCATCAACATCATTTATTCAAAGAAGGTTCAAAGTAGGTTATGCAAGAGCTGGTAGAATAATAGACCAAATGGAAGAAAGAGGCATAATATCAGGATACCAAGGAAGTAAACCAAGAGAAGTTCTAATGACAAAAGAGCGTTGGCAAGAACTAAACTCATAAAAACTAAAGCTAAAGGAGAAAGCCACATATGAATATATTATCTAAGCTTACTTCAAATGAATATAATAATAAACTAGAAGAAATATTAGAAACAAAAGCTTATAGTACAGAAGTAAAAAATTTATTATTAAGTATGTTATATAAAATAGAAAATGGATATGAAGATTATA
>CALXJO010000106.1 GCA_944388645.1 uncultured Clostridia bacterium | reverse complement strand
ACTCCATCTTCTTCATTAGATAATGTTATTTGGTCTGCATGTTCTTTTACTTCACCTGTTGCATTGCCCATTGCAACACTTAATCCTGCCATTTCAAACATTGGTAAATCGTTCTTATCATCTCCAATTGCAATTACATCTTTTAAGTCTATTTTTAATATTTCGCAGAATCTTTTTATTCCTGTTCCTTTATTTATTCCTACATTTGATACATCATAATATATTGAACCTTCTTTTGGAGCTTCTGGATTTACTAAACTTTTATGCTGATTTTTTATTGCGACATTTGGAACTTGTTCTATTTCTGTTCTTAGATTCTTCATTTTTTCAAAGTCTGAATCTGCCAGTGTGCATTGCACAACATTATTATTGTTTACAAAAGTTTCTATGTCTGTAGATAATTTTTCTTCTAAATTATCTTTGCTGTGTAATTCGCTTACGACTCTTCCATCTCCAACATTCATTATAAATCTAATACCTGATTGCTCTGAAATTTTATATAATTCTACACATGCCTTTTTATCCATTATGTTTTCATATAAAACTTGTTTTTGGGCATAATCATATATACTACATCCGTTAGATGAAATTATGTAGTTACTAGCACATGCTTTTCTACTTACATCTTCTGTGTATTTTCTAGGTCTTCCAGAACAAATAACAACTAAAATACCACTCTCTACAGTTTTTTTAACTGTCTCCATTGTTCTTTTTGTAACTTCTCTTTTATTATTTCTAAGCGTTCCATCTATATCAATAAATATAGCTTTATACATTTTTTACTCCTAACTTTTAAAATAGTTTATCTTTAAAAATTTCTACTTGTTTTAGCATATGCAATATATTTCCTTCACCTGCAAATTTATTTAAATTGTTAAAGTCTTCATCTTTGCTAATCCAGTATAGGCTGTTTAATTCTTCTTTTAATCTTACATCTTTATTTAATTTTCCAGCATATGCTTCTAGCTCAGTTCCAGAAATTTTGTACTCAAAATTCATAAGATTTGTTAAAGTTATATCATCTTTTGTTATTCCTGTTTCTTCTTCTAATTCTCTATATGCTGCATGTAGTTCATCTTCGTTTGGCTCAACCTTTCCGCCTACAAAGTTCAACTTTCCTTTAAATGGGTCTTTTTTTCTTTTACACATTAATATTTTATCTTCTTCTTTGTTAAAAACTAAAATGATATTTACCTTTCTCATTATTTTTGCTCCAATTCATAATATCTTTTTAAGAAATTCCAAGGTCCTGTTTTATCTGTAATTCCATCAAAATTATTGTTTATTCTATCTAATATTTCTTGTTTTGAAAACCATCTAATTTCTGATACTTCCTCTTTTTGTAGCTCTATTTTATCTAAATCTATATCTTTTGTAACTAGATAACATTCATTAAAATGATTGTTTATAATGTTTCCTTGTATGTTGATAGATCTTGAACCAACTAAGTATTTTATTTGTGACTCTTCTACTTCTATTCCTAATTCTTCTTTTATTTCTCTAATTAGTGCCTGCATTCCAAATTCACCTGCAAGAACATGTCCTCCTGCTGTTACATCCCATAAATCTGGCCACATTTTTTTAAGCTTACTTCTTTTTTGTAATAGTACATCTCCATTTTTATTAAATATAAATCCATAAACAGCTCTATGCCATAATCCTTTTTCATGGCATTCTTTTCTTGGTGCAGTCTTTCCTGTAAATTCTCCATTTTCATTTAAAATATCAAAATATTCTTCCATATCAAATTTCTCCTTTATCTATAATTCCATAACACATTGAAATATCTGTTGGTATTATGTATTTTGCTCCTATTTGCTCTGCTACAACTAATGCAAAAGCACACATTGCTCTTGTTGCATACCACCAATCTGGATCATTAGATTTGGCTCTAATTTCATCTAATGAAATTTCTGTAAAAAATCTTTTTGTCTCACTTCTTCTTGTTTCTATATCCATCATAATAGGAGAAGCATCATCTTCATATAAAGCGTTTTTTTCATATTTAATACCTGACTGTCTTGCAAATTTTTCGTGCCCTCCACCTGCTAATATCAATATATCTGCTTTTTGTTTTGGTAAATTAAGTCTTGGCTTAATGTATTCCATTACTGTTTCTAATGGTGTAGTTGCAATATCATTAGCTAAATCTGGAAATTGTTGCATAATATCTATAACACCTATTTTTGTATTTACACTTTCTTGTATTTCTTTATCAAAAATCGCAATTTCAGTAGAGCCTCCTCCTCCGATTAATACACAAACCTTACCTTTTGCAAATCTTGTAGCTCCATAAGTTGTTAATTTATTTTCTTGTTCTTGTGAAATTATATTAAAACTGTAACCTGTTTCTTTTTGGAATCTATCTATAAAATCATTTTTTTCGACTTCACTTAGAGTTCTAAAAATGCTAGTACCACATACGAAAATATCTTTAGATATTTTTTTTAGATTATTTATAAAATCTATTAATTGAGTTACATCACTTTCTCTTAAAGCCTTATCTTCATTATAATGTTTCTTAAATTGAATTGTTTTTTCTTTAATTCTTTCTATCTTTTTACCATCAAATTTATCAACTTTAGTACATACTGAACCAACTTCTACAATTATCTTTTCCATTTCTTACCTCCATACCTCTCCATTTATATGTGATGTAAGTGCCATTATAAAGGCATTTCTGGTTAAATCTATCCTTGTAATTTCTCCGTGAGTTAGAAAACTTATACCACCCTTACCTTTTCCAAGATTGTCTTTAGAAAATATTTTATCCATTACTATGCCAAGTTCTGTTTCTTTTATTTCTTTAATATATTTATCTGGTATTTGAAAACCTTGGCTCGTTCCAACGCTTTGAAAACCTTGTTTATCTTCTATTACTGCCGCATTAATTTCAATCCATTCGTCACAAAGTAAATTCTGAATTCCTGCCTCACTTGCAATATAAAAGTCCGCTTGAATATTATTCTTTTTAGCATACTCTTTTAAATTCTTAACCCTGTTTTTGGCTCCTTCAAATATTTCTTCATTAAAAGGTTGATTGCTAACATCTGATTCAGTAGGAATTCCTTCTATTTGAACATCTTCAAAGTATTTTTCAAAGGCTTCTTTTGCACCTTGTATTTTACCTGGATTTTTTGTTGCCATCAAAATTTTCATTAAAAATCATCTCCTAAAATCTTATATACAATATATATCATTTTTTAATCCTAAAAGTAAATTAAAAATAGAAAAAAGTAAAGAATTCAAATTTCTTTACTTGTCTTTATGTTCCATAATCCACTTTATATCTTCTATGGATTTATCTATATTAAATCTTCCATTTCCAATTGGGTAATATACAGAATAGCAATCATATATTTTATGATTTATTTCTTTTTGAAATAATTTTTTTCTACATTGTGATACACTTATTTTCTGTCCTAATACTATTGAGCTTACTTGGTTTCCAAATAAGACTATGACTTTTGGATTTACTATTTCTATTTCTTTTTCAAGCAATTTTAAATATTCTTTGAATACACTGTCTGGAAGAGGTCTTGCATCTATTTGTGTACATTTACCTAGATTAGTAATAAAATATTTGTGTTCTTTTACATCTTCGTACACTTCTTCTGCAAATTCTTCTGTCCATTCTGCTGGTTTACAGCTTTTTATTTCTTTATATATTTTTTCATCTAACAAGTCTACTTGATAAAACAAATCCCATATATTTTTAGTTCCAATCCAAGGTGATTTTAGTCCTTTCCATTCTTTTGATGAGGCAATATTTCTTCCTGTTGGATTCATGAACACAAAACAGATATCAGGATTTTTAGTGCATCCTCCATTATATATAGAATCTAATTCTTTTGCTCCATATTTTCTTTGTAATCTATCATATTTAGGTTTTAAATCCTCTA
>CALXJO010000105.1 GCA_944388645.1 uncultured Clostridia bacterium | reverse complement strand
AATATAAAAATATACTAAAAATCTGCTTACTATCAATGTTTTTCGTGAAAATGTAAAAAAATCCCGAAACTTAAAAAATCAAATTATTGATTTTTTGGTTAAAAAGTGGTATAATAATATATACCGTGATTTACTCACTGTGCAAAAAAAGGAGGTACTGCACAATGCCCAGTCAAGAACAATTGCTGTCCGTCTTTTTCTCAACCATGAAGGTTGCGGCAATCTTTTTCATCATCGCAGGCGTTCTTCTGGTAATTGGCCTTGTTGCCCTGGTTGTGGAGAAAATCTACAATCGGTACCACTGAAACTCAAAGAGGGGACTTTTTCTAAAAAAGAAGAAGTTTCCCTCTTTGAGGTTTTTCTTGTCGAAAATTATTATATAATATCAATTGACTATTTATAAGAAAATTGATAGAATAAATCATGTAAAAAAACAAGACTAAGATTTTCTAAGTAGCAAAGCTACAAGAAAATCTAACTCTCGCATAATTATCTTCTAAGAAAATTCCCCCATTTCATGGGATGAATTTCCTAAGAATATAAAAAACAAGAAAAGAGGTAATACTTTGAGTAGCAATAGATTACTAATAATAGATGGAAATAGTATAATGAATAGAGCCTTTTATGGAATTATGAATTCTAAAGCTCTAATGGCACCAGATGGAACTTATACTAATGCAATTTATGGATTTTTAGCAATTCTTTTTAAGGAATTAGAGGATTTAAATCCAGATTATATTGCTGTTGCATTTGACCTAAAAGCTCCAACTCATAGACATAAAATGTATGAAGCATATAAAGGAACACGTCATGCAATGCCAGAAGAACTTGCACAGCAAATGCCTATTATAAAAGAGATTCTTGCAGATATGAATATTACAATAATTGAAAAAGAAGGCTATGAAGCAGATGATGTATTAGGTACAATTTCAAAACAAGCAGAAAAAGCAGGGCATGATGTTACAATACTTTCTGGAGATAGAGATACATTTCAGCTTGCAAGTAAACACATTACAATTAGAATACCTAGAACAAAGATGGGAAAAACAGAGACAGAAGACTATGATGAAAAGAAAATACAAGAAGAATATGGTGTTAAACCAATTCAATTAATTCAAGTAAAAGGATTAATGGGAGACACATCAGACAACATACCAGGAGTTCCAGGTGTTGGCGAAAAAACAGCATTAAAATTAATAAAAGAATATAAAACAATTGATAACTTATATGAAAAATTGGAAAAAGGCGAAGCAGATATAAAAGGTGCTTTAAAGGAAAAATTAGAAAACAACAAAGATTCAGCTTTTATGTCTAGAGAGCTTGGAACAATTTTAGTAGATGCTCCTTTAGGTGTTAATGTAGAAGATTTAGAGGTAAAAGAATGGAATAAAGAGGCTGTAACTAACAAATTCAAAGAACTTCAATTTAACAGATTTATAGAAAGATTTGAATTAAAAGGATTAGGAACAGTAAAAGAAGAAAAGAAAATAGATGATTTATTTAAGATTGAAGAAAATAAAATAGAAGAAGTATTAAATTTTGTTAAAAAAACAAAAAGATTAATATATTATATGGAAAAAGAAAAACAAAACACAGATGAACATATAATAAACCAAAAAATTACTTCAATTAGCATATATAATGAGAAAAAAAATACAGTTTATTTTATACCAAACTTTAATGCAAAAGAATTTGCAGAAGTATTTTCTGATCAAAACATCGAAAAAGTAAGTTATAAAGTAAAACCGGATTTTATAATACTTAAAGAACTTGGTATAGAATATAATAATATAAAATATGATGCTGAAATAGCAGGTTATAACTTAAATCCAACAGATAAAAACACAATAGAAGAAATGGCTATTAAGTATCTAGAAATTGATATTAATGAATATATTGATAATGAATTTAAAGATGTAAAAGATTCACAAGAAAATAAACAAATTACACTATTTGATAATTCTATGCAAGATGAACAATTGCAAAAAAAGAACAAGTATAAAAATTCTTTAATTTGTTATGTGATTGCAAAATTAGAACAAAAAACAATTGAAGATTTAAAAAAGGTGAAAACACTTGAATTGTTTAATAACATAGAAATGCCACTAGTTCCAATACTTGCCAACATGCAATATAATGGAATGCTAGTAGATAAGCAAGAGCTTAGCAATTTTGGTGATATTCTAAAACAACAGATTAATGAAATAACAAAATCAATTTATACACTTGCAGGAGAAGAATTTAATATTAATTCACATCAACAATTAGGTAAAATTTTATTTGAAAAACTAAAATTACCAGTATACAAAAAAACAAAAAACGGTTATACAACTGATGTAGAAGTATTAGAAAAGCTAAAAGGAAAACATCCTATTATAGAGAAAATATTAGAGTATAGAACATTAACAAAACTAAACTCTACATATGTAGAAGGATTAATTCCATACATAAATGAACATACACATAGGATACATTCAAGCTTTCACCAAACAATTACAGCTACTGGAAGAATAAGTAGCACAGAACCAAATCTTCAAAATATTCCAACTAGGGCAGAACTAGGAAAACAAATAAGGAAAGCTTTTAAACCAGCAGAAGGTTATGTATATATAGATGCGGATTACTCTCAAATTGAATTAAGAGTATTAGCACATATATCAAAAGATGAAAACATGATATATGCATTTAAACATGGAGAAGACATTCACAAGCAAGTTGCATCAAGAATTTTAAATATTCCAATTGAGGAAGTTACCAAAGAGCAAAGGTCATCTGCAAAAGCAGTTAACTTTGGAATAGTATATGGAATAAGCGATTATGGCTTAGCAAACCAAATTGGAGTTTCAAATAAACAGGCAAAAGAATATATAAATCAATATCTAGAAAAATACAGTGGTATAAAACATTTTATGGATTCTGTTGTAGAAAGTGCTAAAGAAAAAGGCTATGTTGAAACTTTATTTGGAAGAAGAAGATACATTCCAGAAATTAAATCAAACAATTATATGGTAAGACAATTTGGAAGTAGAGTAGCGATGAACACTCCTATACAAGGAACGGCTGCAGACATAATGAAAATTGCTATGATAAATGTATATAACAAGTTAAAAGAAGAAAATATAGACGCAAAAATAGTATTACAAATTCATGATGAATTGTTATTAGAAGTTAGTAATAAAGACAAAGAAGAAGCAAAACAAATTCTAAAAAACTGTATGGAAGAAGCAGCAAAATTAGAAATTCCTTTAGAAGTTGAACTATCAGAGGGAATTAGTTGGTATGAAGTAAAATAAGGAGACAAAATTGAAAACTTTATATAAACTTGCCGTTATTATATTGATAATTGTAATAATTATATTAATTATTTTACAATTTACAAATGTGAAACAATTCATATTAGAAAAAATTTATCCTAGAAGATATCAAGAATATGTAGAAAAATATGCAGAAGAATATAATATAGATCCATTACTTATATTTTCAATAATTAAAGCAGAAAGCAATTTTGACCCTAATGCACAATCTTCAAGTGGGGCAAAAGGTCTTATGCAATTAATGGATGCAACCGCAATAGAGTTAGCAAATAATATTAATAATCCAATTGAAGAAGAAAATTTATTTGAGCCAGAAACAAATATAATGCTTGGCACAAAATATTATTCAAATTTATTAGATACCTATAATGGTAATATGCTATTGGCTCTTACAGCTTATAATGCTGGAATTGGAAATGTAAGAACTTGGATTGAATCTGGAATAATTAAAGAAGATGGTAGTGATATAGAAAATATACCATATAAAGAAACTAATATGTATGTAAGAAAAATTTTAAACAATTATAGAATGTATACACAAATTTACCAAACAAATGAATAAGAATAGAGGAATAAATATGAAAACTAAACAAGTTAGTATTAGATTATTTCCATTGTTAATTATTATATTAGTAATTATTGCAATAATAATTAC